>JBFHFW010000053.1:0-7179 GCA_041583395.1 Alphaproteobacteria bacterium | reverse complement strand
GTGCGCCGTCTACTGACAAAGGGTTTTGGTAAATATCGCCTGTTTATGGTGGAAAAGGAAAAAGTACAAGACGATGCTTAAAGATAAAGATCGCATTTTTACCAATCTTTATGGCTGGGAGCCTGCATCGCTGAAAGCTGCGAAAGCGCGTGGTGATTGGGATAAGACCAAGGATTTGATCAAGAAGGGTTCGGGCTGGATTATTGACGAGATGAAAGCCTCTGGCTTGCGCGGCCGCGGTGGAGCAGGTTTCCCGACAGGTCTTAAATGGTCGTTTATGCCCAAAGAAAGTGATGGGCGTCCGCATTATTTGGTGGTCAATGCCGATGAGTCCGAGCCCGGTACATGTAAGGATCGTGACATCTTGCGTAATGAGCCGCATAAGCTGCTCGAAGGTTGCTTGGTGGCGGGGTTTGCGATGGGCGCGCATGCGGCTTATATCTACGTGCGCGGCGAGTTTTATAATGAGGGCTCAGCCCTTTGGGTGGCGATTAAAGAGGCGTATGATGCAGGTTTGCTGGGCAAGAATGCAGCGGGATCAGGTTGGGATTTCGATATCTATGTCCATAGCGGTGCAGGCGCTTATATCTGTGGCGAGGAAACGGCACTGATCGAATCGATCGAGGGCAAAAAAGGCCAGCCACGGAACAAGCCGCCTTTCCCTGCGATGGCGGGTTTGTATTCCTGTCCGACAACGGTGAATAATGTTGAGACTATTGCTGTGGCGCCGACGATTTTGCGCCGTAGTGGTGCATGGTTTGCGGGGCTTGGTCGTAATGAGAAAAATGCCGGTACCAAGCTGTTTTGTATTTCGGGTCACGTGAACCAGCCTTGTAATGTTGAAGAAGAGATGGGTATTCCCCTCAAGGATTTGATTGAAAAACATTGCGGCGGTGTGCGCGGTGGTTGGGATAATCTGAAGGCTGTTATTCCGGGCGGGTCTTCGACGCCTTTATTGCCGAAAAATGTCTGTGACAATCTTTATATGGATTTTGATACCTTGCGTGAGGCTGGATCAGGTCTTGGGACGGCTGGTGTAATTGTCATGGATAAGAGCACGGATCTGATCTATGCGATTGCGCGTCTGTCTTATTTCTACAAGCATGAAAGCTGTGGCCAGTGTACACCATGCCGTGAAGGTACGGGCTGGGTCTGGCGCGTGATGATGCGTATGGTCAAAGGTGAAGCCACCGTTGAGGAAATTGATACGCTTTGGGATGTGACCAAGGAAATCGAAGGCCATACAATTTGTGCGCTTGGTGATGCGGCTGCGTGGCCTGTTCAGGGGCTTATCCGTCATTTCCGTGGTGAGATTGAAGAGCGCATCTTGGAATATCGCAAGGCCGTGGCATGAGCATAATCTTTACAACAACTAATAGTGTTGAGGGCAAGGAAATAGCTTCTTATGAAGGCATTGTGTCCGGTGAGGCGATTGTTGGTGCGCATGTTGTGAAAGATATCTTTGCGGGCTTACGTGACTTTTTTGGCGGGCGTTCCGGCGCTTATGAGAAAACAATTCGTGACGCAAAAAAACTAGCACTTGAGGATATGGAAGAAGAAGCCAAAGCCTTGGGTGCAGATGCTATCATTGGTATTGATATCGACTACCAAGTGCTAGGGCAGGGCAATTCCATGCTCATGGCCGCAGCTAGCGGTACGGCTGTTAAGTTTAGATAGCTGATTTTCTGCTTTCCTCTCGGCTAAATTTTTTAAACCATATTTCCAGCTTTCATTTCAGGTATGTATTTGCCTGACCTGCATGCCAATGTATCAGATTTAGAAAAACAACTTTTAATTGAAAAGTTAATCTTGACAGAGCTACCTTAAATTAAATACCCTGCGGGGGAACTTTTTGTTGTTTAAAACAGCTTAGGAAGGAATTTTCTGTGTCAGAAGGCCTTGGTTTGCGATCGAAAACTACCCCTTTGATGTCCAAGAGTTTTGGAGAGAAAGCTCAAGGGGGCAGTGTTTCTGTTCTTGATATTTTGGCAGCAGCAAAAGAGAAAATCATCTATTTTGATCAGGTGCTTTCAGAAAAGGCTTCCTTTGCATGTCTTGGAGCGGGGGCGCATCAAATTGATAAAGGAGCATATGATATTAATGTGCAATGTTTTAAACAATCAGCCAAGTTGTCGAATAAAAAGTTGCAAGAAAAAGCGAGCTATCCCCTTATTAAGGGGGCTATTGAAGCGTTGCTGGAAGATTTGAGAGACATTGGATTTTCGAAAATAAATAAAGATTTTCTGTCTGTAACAAAGGCTCTGGAGCGGTTGTCATTTTATGACGCTCTTCTTTCTTATTACGAGATTTTGAACGATATGTCTGCACAAGAAACAGCACAGCAAAATAATAGGGGTGCGACCATCAGGGTTTTCAATACGGCAGGCGAAGTGCTTGAGTGGACGAAAGAGGAAATCGATGATTTCGCACAATATGTTGAGTGTGATCTGCAGGGCTATAGTTGCTATAAAGACCATAAGGCCGATGTGATTAGAGTATTTTCCGGCAATGGGTTGACGTATACGAACCATATCAAAGGGGATTCTTTGGAATGTCTTTCCGCTTTGGAGGAATTGTGTAAGAAGATGTATGAATGCGATCCGCCACAGGAGACAAAAGGGCGCGGATCAACGGCGCTGGATAAGGTGCGCTCTATTCTTCACTTTGAAGGCGTGTGATTCTTAAGCTGCTTTTTCGCTTTTCTTGATGCCGAAATATTCAGCGGCATTTTCAAATAGGACGAGGCCGTCGGCGCGCTCGGGGAGTTGGAGTTTTTCGCGTTGAGCGGCGTCTTTCAGGTAATCATAATCATCACGTTGCCATGTGAACATGCCGCGCTCGGGGTGGGGCATAAGGGCAAGGACGCGGCCGCTTTCATCGGTAATGCCTGCGATATCGGCTGTGGAGCCGTTCGGGTTTACCGGAAATTCACCGTTGGCGGGTGATCCATCGGGGTGAACATAGGTTAGGGCGATCTGGTTGTTCGCTTGAAGTCTGGAGAGCGTTTTATCACTCATCATAAAGCGGCCTTCGCCATGGGCAACGGGGATATGGAGTTGCCTTGCACCTTGCAGCCATGGAGATTTGTTGGCGTTATTGGACTTCAAATCAACCCAGCGGCACTGGTAACGGTCGCTGAGGTTATAGGTTGCGGTTACTGTGCGCTCGCCATATTTGCCATCAAAGGCAGGGGCGAGGCCAAGATTAACAAGCACCTGACAGCCATTACAAATCCCGATCGTGAGTGTGTCGCGCGCAACGAACTCTTTAATGTGATCCATCAGTGCAAGCTTGATTTTTTGGGCAAACGCATTGCCTGATCCTGTGTCATCGCCATAAGAGAATCCGCCGGGGATAGCGAGGATTTGGACATCTTTTAGCTCGGCAGGATTATCAATGAGGTCATTGATATGGCGTAGGTGCCCATCTAATCCTACGGTTTTAAATGCATGGAGGGTTTCTTCTTCGGAGTTCAGGCCGTATCCGGTTAGTACGAGGGCTTTTGCTGTCATCTTAGTAATCTCTCAGTGGCGCCTTATAGGCTTCATCTAATTTATCAATATCAAGCTGCAACAGATTCTTAATATTGAGCTTTTGCGGATGCATAACATGCCCGATATGGTAGACATGCTCGAATTTCTTGAAGGTGCGCTCGAATTCTTTTTTATTCTCGGGCGCTACAGTCACAAGAATGCGTCCCTGGCTTTCAGAGAATAAGAGTTTGTCGGCACGCATATCGCCCAGATTACCGAGGTCAATATCAAGACCTAGCTGTCCGGCAATTGCTTTTTTAGCCAGTGTAACGCCTAATCCACCAAGATTGACGGGCAGGGCGGAGGCAATGAGCTTGTTTTTCGCAGCGCGCCCATAAAGCTTATACATGAAGCGATTTTGCTCGCCATTGGTTTCCGGTACATTTTGTCCGGTGACGCCAAGCTGGTTGTAATATTCGGATGCGCCGAGCTCGTCCTTCGTTTCGCCGATCAAATAGACCAGATCACCAATCGCCTTGGGGGCAAGGGAGATCGAGCGATCCACATGCGGGATCACCCCGATGGAGGAGACCAGCAATGTGGGCGGTGCAGAGATTTTCACCTCATTGCCGTTTTCATCATAGCCTTTGAAGTCGTTGAACATGCTGTCCTTGCCGGAAATAAAGGGCGTACCATAGAGGACTGCCAAATCATAGATGGCCTTAACAGCGCGTTTGAGCTGGCCAAGGCGTTCGGGTTCATCCGAAGAGCACCAGCAGAAATTATCCAGCAAAGCCAGTTGATCAAAGTCCACGCCTGCGGCCACTGCATTACGCACCGATGTATCAAGGGCTGCTGTGGCCATGTGATAAGTGTCGATATCGCTATAGCGTGCCGTGATGCCTTGGGACATCACAACACCTTTGGGGCTGGTGAGGAGTGGGCGGTTAATCGTGGTCTCGGCATACACGCGGCCTTTGCCCTGAAGTGGGCCAAGGCAGGCAGAGCCTTGCACGTTATGATCATATTGTGTGGCGATAAACTCTTTGGAGCAAATATTAAGGCGCCCCATCATGGTGAGGAGTGCTTCGCTATATGTCCAGTTGTCATTCTGAGGCGCAGCCGAAGAATCTGTGGTGTTGATTTGAGATCCTTCGCCATGCTCAGGATGACAGGATGGAAGCGGTTCCGCGAGGTCAGGCTCGGCTTCGTCTCCGCGGGTGAATGTTGTCTCCAGCGGTGTTTCAGGGTTTCCGTCATGGAGGAATGCCATCTCCATATCCATCACGGTTTCATCATTATAGGTGATGAGCGCTTTGCCGTTATCGGTGTAGGTGCCAATCACTGTGGCCTCTGATCCGCGACGCGCGAACATTTCAATGATTTGATCACAATTTTCCGGTGGCACGGCGAGGGTCATGCGTTCCTGACTCTCGGAAATCCAGATCTCCCACGGCGCCATGCCCGGATATTTAAGAGGCACTTTTTCAAGCTCCAGATGGAAGCCACCGGATTGTTCGGCCATTTCACCCACAGAAGAGGCTAGGCCGCCCGCGCCGTTATCGGTGATGGCATTATAAAGCCCAGTTTCACGGATTTCCTTGATAATCGCATCGGAGAATTTCTTTTGTGTGATTGGATCACCAATTTGCACAGCCGTTGCGGGAGAGCCTTCATCCAGCGCCACAGAAGAGAAGGTGGCACCGTGGATGCCGTCACGGCCAACGCGTCCACCAACCATGATGATTTTATCACCTGCTTTTGCGCATTTTTCATGGCCTGGTTTGCCGTTAATCTCACGCGGGATCAGGCCGATCGTGCCAACATAGACAAGGGGTTTACCAACATAGCGCTCATCAAAATAGGCGAATCCCTGTGGAGTAGGAATGCCGGAGCAGTTGCCGCCAGCCTCAACACCGGCAATCACGCCATTCATAATCGTTTCAGGTGAAAGGATCGGGTTGGTTTTGGCCTTATCACGGTACAATTTCGGAGATGTGCGCGGATCAGCCAAACAATAGCCATAGCGGTTCATCACCGGCTTGGCACCTTGTCCGAAGCCAAGGCAATCGCGGTTTACGCCGACAATTCCTGTAATAGCACCACCAAAAGGATCAAGCGCGGAAGGGGAGTTATGTGTTTCGACCTTATCGGTGATCAGGTGATTATCATCAAAGATAATCCCACCGGCATTATCGGAGAAGACAGAGACGCAGATATCATGCTCGCCGCGTGCTTCACGGATTTCTTTGGTGGCGCGTTTGATATAGTGCTTATAAAGCCCGTCTTTGACCTCATCAATGGGGGAGGCAAAGATCGTATGTTTACAATGCTCCGACCATGTTTGGGCAAGGGTTTCAAGTTCGATATCCGTGGGATTGCGGCCAAGTTCTTTATAATGTGCCTGAATGGCTTTCATATAAATAAGTGGCAGACCAAGGGGGCCGCGACCCAAAATACCTTTTTGGCTGATCTCCATCAGTGCTTCATCGCTGATGTTGAGATTAACCGTATCCACGGCTGCGCCTTCATGGGCGAGGGTAACCTCGGGGAAGATCACATCCATCCCGCCATCATTGGCAAAAGCTGCCGCGTCTTTAATATGAATGCGTTGGATAAGTTTATTCGCTAACTGGTCAGCTAAATTTTCAATCGCGGCTTTGTCGGCCTTGCTCTCGATTAAATAAAGGCGTGAAGAATAACAAGGCGTGTTATCGTTATCTCCGGCAAGGGTCAGCAATTCTGTGGCTGTATGACCGACATTATCGGTTACACCAGGGAGGAATCCGATCTCGAGCGCCCAGTCAAAATTCTCGAGCTTTGCATTGAGCGTTTGTGTCACAGGATTTGTCACAGCCTCGGTAAAAGCGGGGGTACTGAGCTGGGAACTCTTGGAAGTGTAGACATCAACAACGCGAACTTTAGCGCTGTGGCCTGCGGATTTCAGCAGATTTTGAATATGAACGGCGCGGCCATCATCGGCGGGGGACAGAACTTCTATACGGGACATGTCGCTTTCTTCTTTATCCTACCGCTTCACTGCTTGAGGACGGGTTTCTTTGTCCTATCGCTTTGCTGCTTGAGGACGGGTTTATATCGAGTAAAAAATTATGCCCTTCAACTACCTTGTAGTAACTGTGCAGTCAAGCATTTTAAGGTGTTGACCCTGCAGTTTCAGGGGGGTACATTCGGTTCCGAATATATTCACTAACGTTAAGTTTAAATCATGCCAAAACTGACCATTGATGGAATTGAAGTCGAAGTCGAGCCTGGGACCAGTGTTTTACAGGCCTCCGAGCAACTGGGGATCGAGATTCCGCGTTTTTGTTATCACGATAAATTAAGTGTTCCTGCGAACTGCCGGATGTGTCTGGTGGAGGTCGAAGGCGGCCCGCCGAAGCCTCAGGCCTCTTGCGCAATGGCGTGCGGTGAGGGAATGGTTGTTAAAACCGATTCGCCGATGGTGCGCAAAGCACGCAAAGGCGTGATGGAAATGTTGCTGATTAACCATCCGCTCGATTGCCCGATTTGTGATCAGGGCGGTGAGTGTGATTTGCAGGATCAAGCTGTCGCTTACGGGATGGATCGCTCACGCTTTGAAGAGAACAAGCGCGCCGTTCCCGATAAAGAGCTAGGGCCTTTGATCAGCACAACAATGACGCGCTGCATTAATTGTACGCGCTGTGTGCGCTTTGCCGAGGAAATT
>JBFHFW010000052.1:0-7219 GCA_041583395.1 Alphaproteobacteria bacterium | reverse complement strand
GGCTCAAGCCGGAAATTCGATCTATGACGGCGGCGCGCACCTGTCTCGGTCGTATAAAATGCCGTGACAAAAGAGCCATTCACCATATAAGGCGCTTCATTACGCACCATAAAACAAATGGGCTCCTGTATGATCTCACCATCGGGTGCTTGTTGCGCGCGTGCGCCCAAGGGCCACATCACCAACACGACCATCAATGTGCATAAAATCCTGCTCATATCTTATATTTTAGCAAAATTTTACGCGCACTGCTATAAATAGCACATGATAATCTGCACAAGCCGGTGCGAGCAAGACACCGTCACAATCGCACAAAAACTGGCACATACACTCAAGAATAAGGACATTATTCTCCTGACCGGCACTTTGGGGGCAGGAAAATCTGTTTTCGCCCGCGCGCTGATCCGTGCGCTGACAGGCAATCCCGATACTGATGTCCCCAGCCCGACTTTCACCCTTGTCCAGAATTATGAAGCCAAAGACGGCACGCCCATCGATCACTACGATCTTTATCGCCTTGAAAATCCCGAAGAAATTTATGAGCTCGGCTGGGAAGACAGCATCAGTGAAGGCATCACAATCGTTGAATGGCCGGAGCGCCTTGGTAATCTGACACCGCCAAATGCGCTTAAAATCTCCATCGAAATTGGCGATGATGAGGAAAGGGTGATCACATATGGTTGATAAAGCCTTCATCCTCGCCGCCGGTCTGGGCACCCGCCTGCGCCCCTATACCGATACCATGCCCAAGCCTTTGGTCGAGATCGCTGGGCAAAGCCTGCTGGAGCGCAGCCTTGATCAACTGGGCGAAATCGGCGTAAAGCACTGCACCATTAATACACACTATATGGGTGATCAAATTGCAGCGCGCCTGCACACACGCACCACACCGCAAATTACCCTCTCCCACGAAGGCCAGCTCCTTGATACGGGCGGTGGCATTAAAAAATGCCTCGAGAATTTCAACAACGAACCCTTTATCGTCATTAATGGCGACAGCTTTTGTGAGACCAACCCTCTACAAACGCTTATGAATGCATGGGATGCGGATAAAATGGATATCCTGCTGCTCCTCCAACCCGTGAATGCCATGCAACTGACCGAGGGCGTTGGCGATTACGACATCACCCCCGACGGACACGCTATCCGCAGCCGTGATAAATCCGGCACCCATATGTTCACAAGCATCCGCATTAATCATCCCCGCATTTTTGAGGGCACGCCGGACGATGCATTTTCCTACCGCGATCTGATGGACAAAGCCGAAGCAGAGGGTCGCCTCTACGCGCTTGAACATAAAGGGCACTGGCACCATATCTCCACCCCCGATGATCTGGAGCGCGTCAACGCCCATATGAAAGGGGGCAGCGATGGCTAAAAATGTGGCCTCCATCCCCGCAGGCACCCCCTTTGCCAAAACGCTAGCAGCAAAATTGCTGGCAGATACGCATGGCGCGCCCGAAGCACTCGCCCGTTACCAGATTTTCCTGCCCACTCGCCGTGCGTGTCGTACGTTACAGGAAACTTTTCTCTCGCTCAGTGATGGTAAGCCACTATTACTGCCCAAGCTCCTGACACTTGGTCAAGTTGATGAGGAAGAGCTCTCGCTTTCCATCGCAGGCCATGACGGAGACAATCCACTCCTCGATCTACCGCCCGCCATTCGCCCGATCCAACGTCAAATGCTCCTCGCCCAACTCGTGCAACAAATGGGTGAAAAACATGTCAAAACCCCGCCCCAAGCCTTTGCGCTCGCCCAAGCCCTCGGGCGCTTGATGGATCAAATCTATACCGAGAATTTACAGCTGAGTGACTTACATAAAATTGTCCCTGAAGAGTTCGCCGACCACTGGCAAATCACGCTCGATTTCCTGAAAATTCTGGAAGAGCACTGGCCGAAAATTCTAGCCGAACAAGGCCTCATCGATATTGCCGACCGCCGTACGCGTCTTACATTGGCGCTTGCCGAGCACTGGCGCGCACATCCACCGCAAACACCCATCATCGCTGCAGGCTCGACCGGCTCAATCCCCACGACCGCGATTTTACTCGATACCATTGCCGGCCTCCCCCAAGGACAGGTGATCCTCCCCGGTCTTGATCAATATATGGATGAGGATAGTTGGAACGCGCTTGAGGAAAACCATCCGCAATATGGCCTGCATCAACTGCTGCACCATATGCAGATCACACGTACAGACGTACCCGACCTCACCCCCGCCACCAGTACCCGCATCGCTTTGGCTTCTGAAATTATGCGCCCCGCGGCGACCAGCCATCACTGGATGGATACACAGATCAATCCGGACGCGCTTGAAAATTTATCCCTCATCACTACAAGCAGCGATCATGAAGAAGCCACAACCATCGCCTTGCTGATCCGTGAGATACTCGAGCATCCGAAAAAAACCGTGACCCTGATTACACCGGATCGGAATCTAGCACGCCGCGTCACGTCAATTTGTAAACGTTGGGATGTTGATGTAGACGACTCTGCTGGCACCCCATTACACAAATCCGGAACGGGTACATTTTTGCGTTTGATCTTGGAAACGATCATCAGCAACTATGCCCCCGTTCCCTTTTTGGCACTGCTCAAGCACCCCTATTTTTGCATCGCTATGAACCGCAAAGACCTCCTCAAAGGGATCAATGATCTGGAGCGCTATGCACTACGCGGCCCCAGACCTGCACCAGGCATTGAGTCACTCATTGCACGCCTTGAAAGCGCGGAAAGCGAGCGTGGGATTCACCTTGCGGAAGCCCGCCAAATACTAGAAGTCACCGCACCGATTTCAAAACGGGTCAATAACGGTTCATCAGAAAAAAATACGTTTAATTTCAATCAATTAATTAGAAATCATATTGACATAGCAGAAAAATGCGCCGCCACTATGACCCAAAACGGCACCGAGACCCTTTGGCGCGGAGAATCCGGCGAAATGGCTGCTAATCTGCTTTCCGAGCTAACGCAACATAACGTATCGTTTCCAGAAATCACGCTCCCTTTTTATAGCGATATTTTGCAAATCATCCTCGAATCCCAGACCGTACGACCGGCCTTCGGGATGCATCCCCGTGTCAAAATTCTGGGGCAAATTGAAGCCCGTCTTATTGACTCTGACCTCCTGATTTTAAGTGGCTTGAACGAGGGCACATGGCCCCCCTCTCCGGCAGCCGATCCATGGATGTCCAGACCCATGCGTAAAGATTTCGGACTCCCATCCCATGAACGCGCAATCGGTTTGGCTGCCCATGACTTTGCCCAAGCACTCTGCGCACCGCAT
This sequence comes from Alphaproteobacteria bacterium, assembly GCA_041583395.1. GTDB lineage: Bacteria > Pseudomonadota > Alphaproteobacteria > Micavibrionales > Micavibrionaceae > UBA6929. The sequence continues at coordinate 3,932 of JBFHFW010000052.1, read as the reverse complement.
GTGATCCTCACCCGCGCAGAGCGCTCGAACGGCACACCGCAAATTCCCGCCCGCTGGCTGCAACGTCTTGACACCGTCCTCAAAGCCGTGGATTTACAGGATAAATTGGATACCATGCCCCATATCAAGGCATGGACAAAGACCCTCGACCAAGCGGAAAGCAGCACACAAATCACACGTCCCGCGCCCTGCCCGCCAGTTGAAAAGCGCCCCACAAAACTCTCCGTGACCCAGATCGAGACATGGTTAAAAGACCCCTATAGCATCTATGCCCGTCACATCTTGAAGCTCAAACCACTCGATCCCATCGACATGCAAAATGATGCCGCGACCAAGGGCACACTCATTCACGATATCCTTGATAAATTCATCACTGCCCACCCCGATCACTTGCCGGAGAATAGCCCCGAGATCATCGAAAATATCACTCGAAATGCCCTCGAAGAGCATATTTTTGATCCCTCCCTGCGCAGTTTTTTGACCCCGCGCATAAATCGGCTCACAACATGGTTCATTAATAACGAAACAGTTTGGCGCGAAAATATAAATCATTGTAATTGCGAAATAAAAGGCCAAATCATGCTCCCCACGCGGCACGGTGCATTTACACTCACCGCACGGGCTGACCGCATAGATCAGGTCAAAAATACCGCTATTTGCACCGAAAACGCACCTGAAACAGGCGCGATCATCGACTATAAATCCGGCGGCAATTACAGCGTGAAAGATATGACAGAATCCCGCCTCCCGCAGCTCCCTCTCGAAGCTCTGATTTTAAGCAAAGGCGGGTTTGAAAATCTGCCTACAATGGATGTGTCTTATCTCGGATATTGGACTCTCACCGGTGGCAATCCGCCCGCCACGATCACCAAAACCGAGGATCATATCGCTGACATCGCTGCCCGCGCTGAAGAGGGTCTAACAACCCTCATTGAAACCTTCGCCGATGAGACTACACCTTACTACGCCATCCCCGATCTGGAGAACGTACCACGCTTTAATGATTACGAACATCTCGCACGCGTACGCGAATGGGCGGTGCTGAGCGAGGGCAGCGAAAGCGCCACCTCACAGGAAGGCACCGCCGCATGATCAAAGACAACGCTCTCCCCGAACAACGCCCCCTTGATCCCAATGTTGCCCAGCGCAATGCTGCCGCGCCTGAAAGCTCTGTCTGGGTAAACGCATCGGCGGGAACGGGTAAAACCAAGGTTCTAACCGACCGCGTGCTACGCCTGCTGCTGCCCCGCCGTGACGGGCAAGCGGGCACAGCCGCCTATAAAATCCTCTGCCTGACCTTTACCAAGGCGGCGGCCAGTGAAATGGCCGCGCGTATCAATCAAACGCTGGGCGCATGGGCGGTGATGCCTGAGGATGAACTGCACCAAAAGCTCACGCAGCTCCTCGGCGCCACGCCCAATCAAGAGGATATCAAAGCCGCCCGCCGCCTATTTGCCGAAACGGTTGATGTCCCGGGTGGCCTGAAAATCATGACACTCCATGCTTTCTGCCAATCCATTCTGGCGCGCTTCCCGATCGAAGCTAATATTGCCCCGGGCAGCAAAGCACTCGAAGAAGCGGATGCCACCGCACTGATGAGCGCTGCACGCGATCAAATCCTGAAACAAGCACAAGACGAGCCCGCCTCTCCAATCAATACCGCGCTGCATAATATTGCGCAGACACTCAATGAGGATCAGTTCCTAGATCTCATCAATAATATGGCGAGCGAGCGCAATCAGCTGACCCAAATCCTGCAATTCGGCGCGGACGGGCACTACGCCAAAACTTGCCAGACACTCAACCTGCCACCCAATCAAAGCGCCGATGACCTGATCACCGAAGCCTGCCGTGACAGCGCCATGAATATCTCCGCCCTGCGCGAGGCTTGCGATATCCTCCTGCATGCCAAAGGCAAAAAAGATCAGGAACGCGGGGCTATCATGGCGAATTTCCTTAGCACCCCTGAACATGAGCGCCCCCAATATTTCGATGACTATAAAAGCGCTTATCTCAAAAAATCGGATGGTCAAATCCTCGCCAGCCTCATGGGCAAAGCGCTCACCGAAGAATACCCCGCACTCCATGATGCCCTCCAACATGAAGCCCGGCGCCTCTACGATATAGGCGATCAAATCAAAGCCTTAACCTGCGCCGCGCTCACCCGCGACCTCCTGATTTTGGGCGAGGCCATATTGGACCGCTACAGCACACTCAAGGCCGAAAAAGGCGCACTGGACTTTGATGACCTCATCATCACCACGCTCCACCTCTTACAGGGTAAAACCACCAACAGCAGTGCGCAGAGCGCCGCAAGCTGGATTCTCTATAAGCTCGATAGCGGCATTGATCACATCCTGATCGACGAAGCACAAGACACCAACCCCGAGCAATGGCAGGTCATTGACGCACTGTGCGCCGAATTTTTCGCCGGCCAAAATGCGCACGAACACACAAGAACCGTCTTCACCGTGGGCGATGACAAACAATCGATTTACAGCTTCCAACGCGCCTCGCCCGAAGAATTTGCGCGGATGCGCGGTGATTTTGAACAAAAAGTCAAAAAATCGGGCGAAAAATGGCAAAATATTGACCTCAATATCTCGTTTCGCTCGACTCAAACCGTTTTAGACACTGTTGATGCCGTTTTTTCTCCGCAAAACATGCATAAAGGCGTCGGAAATGCCCCCACAGACCATATTTCCTTCCGCCGTGGGCAAGCCGGCCTTGTCGAGCTCTGGCCATTATGCGAACGCGATGAAGCCGCCGATAAAGAAGAGCGCGATCCGTGGGCACCGCCTATCACCATCCGCGAAAGTCAGGGCGGCACCGCGCAACTTGCACAAAATATCGCCCAAAAAATCAAGCACTGGATCGATAGCGGGGAAATCCTACCCAGCCATAACCGCGCCATCCAAGCAGGCGACATTATGGTGCTGGTACGTGCGCGTTCGGCCTTTGTACCGCAGCTTTCCCGCGCACTCAAAGCGCTCAATATCCCCGTCAGCGGTGCCGACCGCATGATTCTGACCGAGCAAATCGCCGTGCAGGATATTTTGGCCGCCGCCAATTTTGCCCTCTTGCCCGATGATGATCTGACACTCGCCTGCCTCCTCAAATCCCCGCTAGTCAGTATGGATGAAGAGACGCTCTTTTCCCTTGCCAATCCGCGCGATGAGAAAACCTCGCTCTGGCAAGCACTAAAAAACATGCCGCAGCACGAAGCCATCGCCGATTACCTCCGCACCCTCATCAATGTGGCGCGCAATTTCGGCCCCTATGATACGCTCGGCCATATACTGCAAACACCCTGCCCGGCCGATCCCGTCAGTGGCCTGCGCGCGATGAGTGCACGCTTGGGCACCGATAGCCTCGAACCGCTTGAAGAGCTCCTCAATGCCGCCATTCATTTCGAGCGTGACCATACCGCGAGCCTTCAGCAATTCCTGCACTGGCAAGAGCACGGCACGAACGAAATCAAGCGCGAGATGGAACATGCCGGCGGCCAAGTCCGCATTATGACCGTCCATGCCTCCAAAGGCCTGCAAGCACCCATCGTGATTTTGCCCGATACGCTGCGCGTCATGAAAAACCCCGGTGCGAAGGCCGACCGCAAGCTTCTATGGCCGGATAAAACAGGCAAAGACATCTTGCTCTTCTCTCCACGCAAAGAACAAAAATATGATCGCTATAGCCAAATCTCTGCTGCCCTTGAAGACCGCGCCGATGATGAATATCGCCGCTTGCTCTATGTGGCGATGACCCGCGCCGAAGACCGCCTTTATATCGGGGGCGCGACGGGCAAGAAAAAACCGATGGAGGATAGCTGGTACTTCTATATCCGTGGTGCGCTCAAGGATATGGCGCATGTCGAAACGCTGGAAGATGGTAGTTTGCGGCTGACCGGTATCCAAAGCAAAGATCCTGATCGC
>JBFHFW010000051.1:0-7219 GCA_041583395.1 Alphaproteobacteria bacterium | reverse complement strand
AGATACATCCTATTCACAAGCATCAAACCTTATTAAAAAATATGGCGGTAGTGTTTCTAACTATCCTGATGACAATGGAACTATATATCCAGCGGTTGTTGAATTTGCAGGTATTGTTCTTAATGATACCGACTATCGCAGCATTTCAAGATATATATATTTGGAAGATGGTCTCCCTGATAATCCCGAAGAAGAAAAGCTTACTAAACTTGAGTTTGCACACGGAACCCGTCTTTTAGCAACCCAAGTAGGGGGCGACATTGTAAGGGCAGAGCGCTTTGATCCTGAAAAAGGCATCTTACGACTTTCTTCTGATGACCTCGGTGCTTTACAAGACTTCTATGATACCGAAACCGCACCTGGACTGCCTGTTCTTTACGCCAAGTGATTCCACGAATGAAGCAAATCCCTGCCTGATCCACAGTAATCTACTGGTTCATGGAATCAAAGAACTCGTCATTGTTCTTCGTGCTCTTCATCTTGCCGAGCAAGAATTCAACGGCGTCAACTGTGCCCATCGGGTTAAGGATCCGGCGCAGCACCCACATTTTTTGTAAGGTCGCTTTATCAACGAGAAGCTCTTCTTTCCGTGTGCCGGATTTTTGAATATCAATCGCCGGGAAGACACGTTTGTCAGCAATCTTGCGGTCAAGCACGACCTCTGCGTTACCTGTGCCTTTAAATTCTTCGAAGATCACCTCGTCCATACGGCTGCCTGTATCAATCAGAGCTGTGGCAATAATAGTGAGTGATCCGCCTTGTTCGATGTTACGCGCCGCACCAAAGAAACGCTTTGGACGCTGGAGCGCATTGGCATCCACACCACCGGTCAGAACCTTACCGGATGAAGGCACAACGGTGTTATAAGCCCGCGCCAGACGCGTAATAGAGTCCAGCAAGATCACGACATCGCGTTTTTGCTCGACCAAGCGCTTGGCTTTTTGCATGACCATCTCGGCCACTTGCACGTGGCGGGAGGCTGGCTCGTCAAAGGTTGAGGATACAACTTCCCCGCGCACAGAGCGCGCCATATCAGTCACCTCTTCTGGACGCTCATCAATCAAAAGCACGATCAGATAAGCATCGGGGTGGTTTTTCTCGATCGAGTGCGCAATATTTTGCAGCATCACCGTTTTACCGGTACGTGGCGGCGCCACAATCAAAGCACGCTGACCGAAACCGATCGGCGAGGTCAGCTCAATCACACGCTGCACAGGGTAGCGTTTTGTCGGATCATCAATCTCCAGCTTGATCTTGCGATCAGGATAAAGTGGTGTGAGGTTATCAAAGTTAATGCGGTGGCGGAGTTTTTCCGGCGCATCGCCATTAATAGAGCCAACTTTGAGGAGTGCAAAATAACGCTCGGATTCTTTCGGGGCGCGAATTTCGCCCTCAACCGTATCACCCGTACGCAAACCAAAGCGGCGCACTTGCGCAGGAGAGACATAAATATCATCGGGGCCGGGAAGGTAATTTTCCTCCGGCGAGCGCAGGAAACCAAAACCGTCTTGCAACACTTCCAAAACACCCTGTCCGGCAATGGACGAGCCCTGCTTGGCGAGTGACTTGAGGATAGCAAACATCATTTCTTGTTTGCGCATCGCGCCGCAATTTTCAATTTCCAGCTCTTCCGCAAAAGCCAAAAGCTCGGATGGTGTACGGGTTTTTAATTCCTGTAAATTCATGAGTGATCTCGTTTAAATATTTGAAAAATAATAAAGATTTTGAAATTTTTGATTTCTATTGTTCAAAAAATACCTGAAAAATAAAGCCTTGCAGCCCGTTATTTTCTCAATATTTTGCGCTGCACCTGCAGCAAATAATTACCCAAAATGTTGTGGATGTATCTAAAAGACACCTCACCTATATCGTTATGCCAATGATAAGTCAAGCACTTATGAGATTTTTTTGCATTCCTCGAAAAAGCTATCCGCGCCTTTAGGGGTAATATCAATGGGCTGTGAAATATTCCAGATCACACTATGCTGGGCTTTAAGCATTTGAATAAGCTCTGCACTTTCAATCAAAAAGCCAAAATTCTCCGCTGTCGAAGATACAAAAGCCGCCTTATTCGCGTAAATCCAATAGCCCATTTCAAATTTCATATCCGCAGGTGCAAGGCGAATATCGCGCAAATATCTATGTCCGCTCCCCAAATGCGGCGGAGCTTTCATCGACATTGTCTGGTCATTTTCCCAAATCGCTTTAACGGTAATGCCCTGCTTAATGCGCATGATATTGTGGTAATACAAAAAATCTTCGGATATCGCGTCTTGAAAAGAGAGGATCGGCCACAGGGTAAGAGCTTCGATATTCTGGTACTGCCAGCAATCTTGTAGCAAATTCTGAACGCCTTCTTGCCCCTCGAAAAACTTGATCCGCGGCTTGAATTGCCCAATACCGGCAAGATCACTTAGCCCTGATAAAGCCTTATCCATATTGGTTTCATACAGTTTAAGCTCATCAATTTTTTGACGATAAAGAATGCGGATCTTTTCAACAGGCTCCGCGACAAAATGCTTCACACCGCCTTCTATTGTTTCAATGACCAAACCAATAGCAATTAAATTCTCTAAATAGACATAGACGCTGGGGCGTTTTAAAGAAGATACCTTGGCAAGATCTCCTGCTGTTTGGGGACTTGCACTGAGAAGAAACTTATAAAGCTTTGCCTCTTCTTCCTTTACGCCCAGTTTTTCAAAAATTTTTTCTATCACCCTTTTATTATAATTATGTTGTCAAATTGTCACAACACATTTTTGTTATATAAATAAAAAGCGTTTATTTTTCAAAAAACTGAAAGGATATAATGATGACACACCTTAAATCTTTTAATGATGACAATGTAAAAACGCTCAAAGAAAAGCTGCGCTTATATACAAAACAAGGAAAGATTGAACCGCTTGACGCGCAAACGGTACTGCGTGTTTTTACCATTACAAGCTTTCAACAATTTTTAGAGGCCGAAAATTTTGATCATGCAGAACAGCTTATAGTCGCAATCATAAACGCGACCGATGAAAAAACGACCCTCACCCATTTTGAAGAATTACGTAAGGTCTGTATGGGGGTATGGCTGGAGCAATGTAGTGGCTTTGCAATCAATAACAACGGTGATTTAGAGGTCAACATTGATAAGACAGGCGTTACATTTTCGGATAAATTCAATGCCCATCTAACAAATCAGACAAAAAGCATCATTCCGACTTTCTACAGGCAAGCAACATTCAGGCAAATCGAGCGTTATTTTGTGATGAAGGCCAATGGTCTGTTTGATCAGGATTTTAAGCCCAAAACTATTGCCGATATTGGCGCGGGTTCTCTGATCGGGGCGGCAATGATGCGTGACACATATCCAGAGGCCACAATTACCGCTTATGAACCGGGGTTAATCAGAGAGAAAACCCTCAAAATTGCACAAAAAAAGAATATTACTTTGATCAATGAGAGTTTAGAATCATACCAACCAGATCAAAAATTCGACCTGATTTTGCTACATTTTGTTCTCGAGCATGACAGAAAACAAGCCCAGTCCTTAATAAAAGAAGCGCTAAAGCGGCTCAGCAAAAATGGTAAGATCTCTATTGCTGTGCCTAATTTTGAAGCGTGGCACAGGGAGTTTGAAACCGTACAAAATATGAACAAACGTGATCCGATTACACGACTAAGTACCCACGACATCATGTCGGGTCATCAGATTATTTTTTCTGTCGAAGAATTGATGCAAATCATCACCGAAGCACAAAAGGAGCAAGGCTATCACTTTGCAACGCAGGCGCAAACAATTTTACCCAGACCTCTATCTTTTATAAAAATCATGGCACAAACACCCGATAATCAGATTTTATACGATCTGGAACAACAAGGACATCCCAAAGGAAAAAGCCATCAAGGCTCTGTAATTGCGGCAACAATTGGTCATAGTTCTTTATACCGTACACCGGAATCAACAGAGGATCTTCCAGCACTTTTTCAATCCTTGATCCCTTAGAACGGCTTCACAATCACCATTACAACGATAATGATCATAAGCACTGTGGGGGCTTCATTCATGATGCGGTAGAATTTAGCAGAGCGCTGATTGTTATCTGCGGCAAAGGCCTTACGGTATTTGATAAAGCCATGATGCAAGCCAGTCATTAACACCACACATAAAAGCTTTGCGTGCATCCATCCGCCCTCCAGTAACAAAGGATAGGCATAGAGCATCAACAAACCAAACACCCATGTCGCAATAGAAGCCGGTGCCATGATATAGCGCATCAAACGGCGCTCCATAATTTTAAGTGTTTCCGAGAGCTCGCCACCTTTAGCCGCATCAACATGATAGACAAACAAGCGCGGCAAATAGAGCATCCCCGCCATCCATGCAATCACCGAAACCACATGCAATGCCATCAACCATGGATAAATCTCAACCAAAAAATCACGCATCGTTTAAATTCCTCTTCATTCCTCCTTTTTCATACGCGAAACAATCAGCGCACACAAGAAGCGTTATTTCGGTTCACTAAGCCGCGCACTAGAGAAATCAATATGTGTCACATTGCCGTCTCGGGTCATAGTAACACCTGGCTTTTTACGATCTGAAGAAGATTGCAGTGAGTTTTGTTGAGCAGTCTCTGCGCTTTTCAAAAAATTTTGACGCAACTGACTCAGCTCAAGATTTTGAAGATCAATCTGAGATTTCTTATAAACAAATTCCAAAAACTGTAAAACACCCTCACGATCAAAAGGTCCTATAAAATGATCATCACAACAATCAGGCTGTAAGTTGTAAATTGGCACTTCATCACGGCTTAAACCAAAATTTTTAAGCCAACCATTCAGTAAAATTGAACCAACTTTATTAGAACCTCGTTCAACCTGTTGTTCGTAAGCTAATATAAATTTCTTGGGATCATCTTTGCACCGATAAATACCAATAATGTGATCCGCAGTATTTGTTTTTTGATCAAAATTAAATTTTTCATGAACAACCTCCCCTTTTGTTGATGACAAAAAGTGGACTGTTTGAACTGAAATATTTTTATGATTTTGCATAAAATTTTATTATCAACTTATCTTAATAAATGCAAATAAAACAACTAAGATCGCTGACAACAGCGCTTGAAATTTTCAGGACAGAGGTACGTTTTTTGCCCCTTTTTAACAAGTTCCGCAAGTCCGGTAATAAAATCCGGGTGAGCGCCGACTGTCCCGGCACGGTAATAACCTTCAATCCCGAGCTCTTCAGCCATTTCTTTATATTCGATATCCAGCTCGACCAATGTTTCGACATGCTCTTGCGTAAAAGCATGCGGGTAAATCACAACCGCCTTTTTATCCTGCGCTGCTTTTTCCAGCGCCTCATCCAAGCTCGGCCCGATCCATTTTTTGGGACCAACGCGAGACTGGTAACAGATTTGCCAATCAAGATCTTTTACACCCATTACCTCGGCAATTTTGGCAGCACTTTGCTCACATTGCCACTGATAAGGATCGCCCTTTTTGATGATGTCTTCGGGCAAGCCATGCGCAGAAAACAAAAGCCGCGGCGCTTTATGACCATCTTTCAATGCAGCTTTATAGGCTTTCATGACTTGTGCCGCCGAGGCTTTGATAAAACCTTCATCCAACGGATAACAACATAAATTTGTTGTCGATGTTTCGAAGCCCACTTCATGTGCTGCTTTTTCCCAAGCACCCAAAGATGACCATGTCGTTGTCGTTGAGAACTGCGGATAAAGCGGCAATAATACAACCCGATCCGCACCCCAATCCTGTACTTCGCGTACGATTTGATCTGCCATCGGATGCCAATAGCGCATGCAAACAAAAACCTTAAACCCTGCGCCCAGTTCTTTTTCCAGCGCTTTGGCTTGTTCTTGTGAATTTGCAAGCAAAGGCGATGCACCGCCAAGTTCCCCATAGCTTTCACCCGCTTCGCGTTTGGAACGACGATTGGAAATAAGTTTTGCCAACAAAAAACGGAAGGGCAGCGGCAGCGCAATAATATTTTTATCCATAAAGAAATTAAACAAAAACGGTTTCACTGCCGCAGGAGAATCCGGCCCGCCCAGGTTAAATAAAACAACGGCTACTTTTTCCATGAGTGAATAATCTCCATCAGTTGCGCGACATGTTCGGGTGGGGTTTCTTTGTGAATGCCGTGACCAAGATTAAAAATAAACGGCTTATCCCCCAACACAGTTAATATTTTTTCTGCCTCATGCTTCATCACATCGCCACCTGCCAACAAAGCCATCGGATCGAGATTACCCTGCACAGGCACGCGCGTTTGCAAATTTTGTACTGCCCAATCAAGCGGTACCGTCGTATCCAGACCCACCGCATCCACATCCACCGCATCAAGATAGGCCGGATAATAAAGCGCCGCGCCGCGCGGAAAACCAATAATCGGGATATCTGGATGTACAGCTTTCACCCGTCGGATAATTTCAGCCACCGGATCAATCGCCCAGCGCTTAAACTGCTCTTCATTCAAAACCCCCGCCCAGCTATCAAAAATTTGTAAGGCTTCGGCGCCCGCTTCAATTTGCTTGATCAAATACCGGCTGGTGCTATCAACTAAAATATCGATCAGGCGCTGGAATATTTCCGGACGGGCAAAAGCCATTTCCTTGGTCTGCGGATAGTCTTTAGAACCTCCGCCCTCGACCATGTAAGTCGCCACCGTCCATGGCGCGCCCGCAAAACCGATGAGTGCCGTTTGATCAAAGCCCTCATCCTGCATGGCCTTGCGGGTCAAACGCAGTGCTTCATAAACCGGTTCCAACTTCTCATCATCAAAAGCCAGTGCATTAATCTCATCCAATGTGCGGATAGGGGGGAGCTGCGGGCCTTCACCGGCGGCAAATTTTAAATCCTGCCCCAGCGCATAAGGGATCACCAAAATATCAGAGAATATAATCGCCGCATCCATGTGAAAACGCCGTAAAGGCTGTATGGTAACTTCACATGCTGCTTTCGGATCAAAAGCCAGCTCCAAAAATCCGCCCTTTTGTGCACGTAATTCGCGGTATTCAGGTAAATAACGCCCGGCTTGTCGCATAAACCAACATGGGATGTGCGCTGCTTTCTTACCTTTTAAAACTTGCAAAAATGGTTTGTTCATCTTCGTCCTTCGCTTTTCAACGGAACTAGTCATACGAGAAACCATTCTTCTATTCAAATAAATATATATTTTAAAATAAGGTTTTATTAGATAGTAGGGGGT
>JBFHFW010000050.1:0-7252 GCA_041583395.1 Alphaproteobacteria bacterium | reverse complement strand
GCAAAACGCATCTGACAAGAGGCTAAATGAAGTGATAGTCACCAATTTTTAACAGAGCTGCAATCAACATAAGAAAAATCAAATGAGCCACATAAAAAGCCAATGAATGACGCCCTCCGATTTTCAGTAAAAATATAAGGGGCTTAGGTAGATTCTCGGACAAAAACGGCAATTCTTTGGGCTTAAAATGTGCGACCCCGAAGGCTACGCCAAGTACCGCACATAATAAAATCTGTCCCTGCACAGATGAAAAATCAAACGTGACAATAGACACAGCCGTATAAGCCACCGCCAAGACCAAACCAAAGCCAATGAGCATACGATCACTCGCCTGATCTCGCACCAGCGCCCCGAACATCGCCCACAAAAGCCCCAGCGTGCCGTACATTACAAACCCGTAGCTTGGAATAGCCAATGCCAATAAAGCTGTCACCATGATACTCATATGTAAGGCACTGCGCCGTGAAAATCTCATAGTGGTATCCAGAATCAATCGAATCAGCACAATCGAAAACAAAATATCGATAGGCCAAAAGTCAGCACTGGTGAGTAACTTCACCGTTTGCAACACACCTACACCTGCAAATAATGTCCATGGAAAATCACGCGAACGTGCAAACCCAATCAAAAACAACCACATCGGCGCTGCCAACCGCCCCACCCAGCGCAACTCCAACGTATCGGGCATGAGATATAAACCAACGTGATCCACAACCATCAGCAAAAGCGCAAAGCTTTTAAGCAGATCATAAGATGTCAAATTTTGCGAAAGTTGTTTGGCTATCATCTTAAAAAGACTACCATGACTGCACCAGATAGACAAAACCAACCCAACCAAAAAATTGGGATGGTTTCTCTTTTATAATCTAACAATTAAATTCAGCCATATAAGAAGCGCTGAAAGCGTTCAGGCAAAGCAGACTTCGATGCATTATCATTCATTGCATGATGCTCCTGATTACCCTGAGACTGCAAAGCGGGGTGAGTCTGCCCTGATGCTTTAAAAGTATTCTCTTCAACGCCCATATGATCAAGCGTTAAGGTCCAAATTACTGTTACGGCATAAACATCTGCATTCATCTTCATATTGGAAAATCTCATTGATTCTCCCGGGCCATAGCATGTGCTGTCTGCTCCTTTTGCTGCTGCTGGCACCGTACCGGAAGCCACCTTACCATGTGCAACCGGATTGCCTAACCACGTACCAGAACCAAAAACAATCGAAGCATTTAATGCCTGCATAAGATGCGGCTTACCACCACGAATAGCCGCACCAGAAGCCACCAAATAAGCAGCTAAATTGTCAACCAGACCTGTTACAACCCCGGTCAAACCCATATTGAAAGCACCGCTCGTATTCTTCGAAAACTTAGCCTTCTCCATAACATCCAAAGCCCACTGCAACATCGCAGATCCCGGAACAGCCATAAGCAACTGCCACGGCAAAAGAGTAACAACATCCATTTGCTCATGCCCAAAAGCATTTGCCAAGCGTTCTGTATCCGTCAAACGTGCAACCATACGCGCTATGGCAACAGGATTATCAGGCCTTTCATAATTATCACGACTACTCAAATACAAATTGAGCTCATGATGCATCTCCCATAGCAAACCAATATAGGCTTTTATTTGCTTATGCTTAATCTCATCTGCCTCAAATGTTTTATCAACTTGATCTACGGCAGATTTGAACATCGCATCACAAACCTCAGGATCACTCGCACTCATTGCCGCTTTCACCAAAGCCATAATACGTTTATTTTCAGACGCCAGCGCCTGATTATCCGCAGCGCGCCGATCAAGCACTTCCATCATCTGCTCAACACGCGAATCCATTTTACAACCCGCATAAGTTGTTAAGCCTTCTGAAAGTTGCTGAACAAGCTCGGAAACATAGCCATGATGATGCGCATATTCATGGCGGCATAATGGATTTTTTGCCGCCATAATTTCTATTGCATTGTTAAGCGCCTCTGACAAACGGCCTAGAATATCAACGCTGACGCCTTTGGGGTTTTGCTCTTTTCCGGCCATATACAGACCCACATTTTTAATTGAATTCCCCCAAAAAGATGGGATAAACGGCATGATTTTTTTAATGCTCTCAAGACTATCCTTAATCGCCTTTGATTTATCACCACCATTAAGAACAGTATTGACCTTAACGTTCGCAGCCAAAAATGAATACATCGCAGGCACAATGCCGTACTGTGCCTTAAGAAGGACGCCCGTTTTCCAGCCCACTTGCTTAAAGAAAGGAATATCAGGCGGATCAGCCCACAAAAGAGAAACAAGCGCGGAATGATCACCTACATGCCCCATTAAAACAGAAAGAGCCTGTTCATGAGTTTGCCCGGTCTTTTCATCCCAACATACATCGCGAATAGCAGCCCCCAAAGCACCACAAGACGAAATGGTCATACTTGTTGGAGATAAAGCCGAGGCCATCGCCGTAATAGCAGCAACTTTATCCGACTGGGTTGGATTATCGCCCAACATAATATCAAGCATCTCATCAACATCAGCAGTAATCCCTTCACAAGCAAAACCCAAACCAATAGCCAGAGCTGCCGAAGAAAAACCAAAGGCATGTTCATGCATTGTATGCTTGGTTACCTCTGTACCACCAACAACACAACGTGCAACGTTTAATCCAATAGCCCAAGCATAATCTTTTTTAGTCACACCATCTTCACGCCCAAGCCCAATATTTGTCACTTTTTCTAGAAACTTAAGCGTTGCAATGCTATCAACAGCCTTAACAGCAGCATTATCCAAATGATAAGTCGCCTCATTAGGAGCATTAATATATGCCTCCGACCATTGCCCGGTTTTCTCTACACCATCCAATGCCATCCCCCAAGCCGGAGCTGCGCCATTATAAGCGGCATAAGAAAAAGCACCCAAGGCAGTTAATCCAGCTCCTCGCTTTAAAAAACGCCGACGGGAAGCACTTATATTCTCATCCGAGGAATCAGACCCATGTCGCTTGGATGATTCTTCGGACATTTGCTGTGAAAAAAGCATTAAATTGAGCTCTTGCTGCTCCTCACTAACATCGCCATCATCAAGCATTTCGCTCACACGATCCAAATATTCATCCAAACGACCATCAGATACATCCATCCGTGCTTGTAACTGCTTCGTAATTCGAGCAATCGTCTGTGGCGTTAAACATTGTGGAGCTGACATTTAAGCATTTACCTTTCTAGCAATTTAGGTTTTCATAACAACCAACTTGAGTTCTCGAAGCTTCTACAACACTTTCCGTGTGAATGCAAGGAAATATTATGTATACAATTACAAAAAGCCGACAAAGCCCCCGCCTTTAAAAAAAATAATATTGACATAAGGGAAGGTTTGTGTGTATATGACATCACAATACAAATAAAGCCGGAGACAAAAATGCATCCTGAAAAAAAGAATGCTCTTCAAAGAGACTTGATAAAAGCCTTTGCCGCCGTAACTGTAACAATCGGTCTTGCTGTTGCTGCAGCCTTAGGAACACAAGCACTAGATGAGCACAACAAAACACAACAAGCTTTCTCAACTTTAGAGAACTCAGAGCCTACATAAAACTCTGCGGATCGATATCGATATAAACCCGCACGGTTGAAGGCACTTTAACACTCCCCACCCAGCTGGAGAGTGTTTTTTGTATGTCGATATTTTTATCGGCACGCACCAACAAGCGGTAACGATACTTCCCGCGCAACCGCGCAAAAGGTGCTGGCGCAGGCCCGAGTGTCTGTATGCGTTCTCCTTGCGGTGCACTCATACCCAGTGATTTTGCAACATTCAAAACCAGGCTTTCATCACGCCCGGCAACAATAATCCCTGCCAAACGGCTAAAAGGCGGCATATGCGCCGTTTCACGCTCATCGGCTTCGCACTCTAAAAATTCATCCCGCGTTCCTATCGCCAAAGCCTTCATAATGCGGTGCTCGGGCATAAAACTCTGCAAGATCACACGCCCTTGCTGCCCCGCTTCGCGCCCTGCACGTCCTGCGACCTGATGGAGAAGCTGATAGACGCGCTCTGCCCCGCGCAGCTCACCACCACTCAGTCCTAAATCCGCATCCACCACACCAACAAGGGTCAAATTCGGGAAATGATGCCCTTTGGCAATCATCTGCGTCCCGATAATGATATCCACTTCACCTTTACGAATCGTATCAAGCATTTTGCGCAATTCTTCATGATTTTCTGCCGTATCGCTCGCCAGCACCATCACCCGCGCATCAGGGAAATAAGCACTAACCTCTTCATAAATACGCTCAACCCCCGGTCCACAAGCCGCCAGAGAATCCTTCTCCCCACACTCCATACATGTATCTGGCGTGCGCACGCTATGCCCGCAATGGTGACACTGCAAAATGCCGCGCCCTTTATGCTCTACCAGCCAAGCCGTACAGCGCGGACACTCCATCCGGTGTCCGCATGTCCGGCACAAAGTCAGCGGCGCGTAGCCCCGCCTATTCAGAAATAGCAAAGCTTGCTCTCCGCGCTCTATCGTTTCCTGCACGGCCTCCATCAAGGGCGGTGAGATAAAATGCTGCCGCTCCGGCTTGTCTTCTCGCATATCAATGACGGAGATATCCGGCATCGTCGCACCCCCAAAACGCGAGGGCAGCACCAGATGCTCATATTTCCCGTCCCACACATTTTGCATGGTCTCAAGTGATGGCGTAGCCGAGGCCAACACAATCGGAAACTTCCCCAAATGCGCCCGCACCACAGCCATATCGCGCGCATGGTAAATCACGCCGTCCTCTTGTTTATAAGCCGGATCATGTTCCTCATCGACGATAATCAGCCCTAAATCCTGATAGGGTAAAAACAAAGCTGAGCGCGCGCCCACGACCACTTTTGAATGCCCTTCCGCGACACCGCGCCATGTCGTTTTACGCTTACCCGCCGATAAATTGGAGTGCCACAAAGCAGGTTCACAGCCAAAACGCGCGGCAAAACGCCCCAAAAATGCATTGGAAAGCGCAATTTCCGGCAGCAAAATCAACACCTGCTTGCCTTGCTTGAGCGCTGCTGCCACAGCCTCGAAATACACTTCCGTTTTCCCCGCACCTGTCACCCCGTCAATCAGGGATGCATGATAGCCGCCCTCTTTTAGCTGATCACAAAGGCGCTCGGCGACATATTCCTGATCCTCGGACAGCTCCACACGCGGACGGTATGGATCGGGGTTTTTACACGGCGCGGGATTAAAAATATCACAAGGCTCTAAATAGCCTTTCTCGGCCAGCCCCTTCACCACCGAGGACGAACAATCCGCCAACCGCGCAATCTCTGCTGCAATACGCGGATGACCGTCTGACAGGATATCCAACACTTTTTTCCGCTGTGCAGAAAGCTTTTCTGATGCCTCAACACCTGCCTTCAAGCGATATCCAGCCGCGGGCGTTGGTTCTTCCAGCGCACCAAAAACACTCAGCGCCATTTTCAGCACCGATCCCTTGGGCGTCATCGTATAATGCGCGACCCAGTCGATAAATTTGCGGTGCTCTTCAACCATCGGGAAAAGCGAGTAGCCGAAAACCATGGACTTTAATTTGGCAGGCGGTGTTTTACCCGCGGCCTCACCCCACACAACACCGGGTACCTCGCGCCCGCCCAGCGGCACACACACATAATCCCCATCGCGCACATCCGCATCGACCGCATAATCATAGGCCTTATCAACCGGATAAGGCACTAAAACGCGCTTCACATGATTATGCTCTTGAAAAAGATCGTCCATTTGATACATAGGTACACAAATTCATGCGCAAGAGAAAGAGACCATAATGAAGTTTTTTGTTGATACTGCGGATATTAATGAGATTAAAGAACTGGAAGCCACAGGGTTAATTGATGGCGTTACTACAAACCCGAGCCTTGTCGCCAAAACAGGCAAAGACTTTATCCCGTTGATAGAAGAGATTTGTGATGTCGTGACCCAAGGGCCTGTGAGCGCAGAAGTCGCCGCAACCGACTATGAAACCATGCGCAAGGAAGCCGAAATTTTGCGCAAAATCGCCGATAATATCGCTGTTAAAGTTCCCCTCACCCCTGCCGGTCTTAAAGTCTGTAAAGAGCTCACCGATGATGGGACAATGGTCAATGTCACGCTGTGTTTCTCTGCTAACCAAGCACTCCTTGCCGCAAAAGCCGGGGCAACCTTTATCTCTCCCTTCGTTGGTCGCTTGGATGATATTGGCCTGGATGGCATGGATCTCATTGCCGATATCGTACGTATCTACGAGAATTATGATTTCGATACGGAAGTCCTCGTGGCCTCTGTCCGCTCTCCTGTTCATATTCTGGAGAGTGCAAAAATCGGCGCGCATGTCGCCACATGCCCTGCCAAAGTGATCCACTCACTTTATAACCATCCACTCACAGATAAAGGCCTCGCTGCCTTTGTTGAAGACTGGAAGAAAACAGGGCAAAGCATCCTCTAAGCATGCAACAACTGCGTTTACAAAGCCGGCTGATTTGCAGCCTGATTATCTTGTGCCTTATAAGCGCAGGCATCTCGCCTGCCTGTAAATTCCTCTCCGGCCAGTACGATAATTTTATCGAGATCTGTACATCTTTTGGTGCAAAGCGCATTGCCACAAGTGAGCTCCCTCAAGATTTCCCTGCGCCTAACAAAACAAGCACCAGCAAACAATGTCAGTTCTGTCTGACCGCGCTTCATCTGAAGCTCTTCACGGCACAAAATCAAACCTATGTCGCGATCATCGCCACAGCAGAACATACCCCTAATCAAACGCGGGCATTCATAAAAACCGCATCCCGCCATACCCCCGAAGCACGCGCCCCACCCGCTTTTTCCTAAAACCTAAAAAACCAAACTTATTTTTAAAACCGTTTTAGATTTAAAGGAAAAAACAATGTTAAAACGTACACTCTTAATGGGTGCAAGCCTGATCGCTTGTACAATTTCAACGACCGCTAACGCACAAGACCACAGCCACCACACCGAGCATTGCACGGATGGTAAGCACGGGGTGCATCACTACGCCCCTATTGGCGTGATGGGGGATCACATCATGCCCAAGGGCAAATGGATGACCTCCTACCGCTTCATGCATATGAATATGGATGGCAACCGTGACGGGACAGATTCCCTCAGCCCCGTAGAAATCGCCACCACAATCCCGAACCGCTTTGCTGCCACGGCCGGACAACCCGCAACGCTGCGGATTGTGCCGACTAAAATGACCATGGATATGCATATGTTTGGCACCAT
>JBFHFW010000049.1:0-7310 GCA_041583395.1 Alphaproteobacteria bacterium | reverse complement strand
GCGATGCAGGCCGCCGCGCTCCTTATGCAGCGCCATAAACCATGCGGCTGCCACGGCAAAAGCAGGCTTGATAAACTCACTGGGCTGGAGCGAAAATCCGGGCAAATGCAGCCATCGCTTCGCACCTTTAATCTCGATCCCGACAAATAGCACAAGGATCATCGCCAAAACCGCACCCACAAAAACAAGCGAAAAGAGCCGCCAGATATTGCGGTGCGATAGCATAGATGCCCCGAAAAACAGCGTTAATGCGGGTACAAGCACAATCACATGACGTTTGAGAAAATGATAAGGATCAAGTTCCAGCGTTTCTGCAACGGCGGGGCTGGCCGTAGCCACCATTAAAATCCCGAAAACAATCAAGGCCAGAAAAGCAAACAATAACCCACGATCAATCGTCCACCACCATTGCCCCAAGAGCGATTTATCCGTGCGGGAAAATAGGCTCATAGCGCATTCACCAATTGCTCGAAATACTCGCCGCGTTTTTCGAAGTTTTTGAACTGATCAAAAGATGCACAGGCCGGAGAAAGCAAAACCGTTGCCTGCTCGCCGTTATTTTGAGCAGCCTCATGCGCCGCTTGCAAAGCATGATCCATATCACCGCATTTTGTATGAGCGACCCCATGTTCCTTCAGCCATTTGGCAAAGACTTCCTGCGCGGCACCGATCAAATAAACGTGGCGAACATTTTGCCAACTCTCTTCCAAACCATTAAGGCCGCCAATCTTCGGATCACCTCCGGCAATCAGATAAATATTGTTGAACTTTTGCAACGCATTACCCGTTGCCACACCATTGGTTGCCTTGGAATCGTTGATATAAGCCACCTGACCGATATCGCGCACATGAAACTGCCGATGCGGGAGGCCTTTATAGGTCTTGATCGCGGCTTTGATTGTTTCATCATCCAACCCCATAGCTCTTGCGGCGCGGGTGGCGGCTTCCTCATTACTGACCATCGAAATTTTCTCATCTGCCCCATCCAGAATACGACGCTTGGCAGCGATATAGTCTTCCATCGTGCCATGACGGTCGAGGTGATCCGGTGTAACATTAAGCAAAATCGCAATATCGGGGCGATAGGTCGGACATAAATCCAGCTGATAGGAAGAAAGCTCCAGCACCAGCACCTGATCAAAATCCGTGACATCAAAAATGGGGCGGCCAATATTACCCGCAGCGATCGCTTTAATCCCACCCTCGTTGAGAATATGCGCGGTCAAAGCCGTTGTGGTCGATTTGCCGTTTGTCCCCGTAATGCCGATGGTTTTAAGATCGGGATGCATCCGCATAAACAGCTCGATATCGCAGATAATCTCGATCCCTGCATCACGCGCCATGGTGACAACTTTATGTGGCTCGGGAAAATGGAGCGGCACACCGGGGGACAAAATAAGCGCTTCACATTCCCGCAAAAGATCTGTCGTAAATAGCTGAATATCCGCGCCTAAAGCTTCGGCTTTATCACGTGCGTCCTTGTTGTCATCCCATGCAATTGCCTGCTCACCCAGCGCTTTGATCACGGCAAGGTTTGATATTCCCAATCCAAAGACAGCATATTTTTTCATCTAAGACCAAGCCTAACGTAGCTTTAATGTTGAAAGCCCGACCAGCGCCAAGATTACGGCAATAATCCAAAAGCGGATCACGATTGTCGGCTCTGACCAGCCTTTTTTCTCGTAATGATGATGCAGCGGTGCCATGGCAAAAACCCGCTTTCCGGTGAGCTTGAATGAGGCGACCTGTACAATCACGGAAACCGTTTCCAACACAAACAAGCCACCAATAATCGCCAGCACCAATTCATGCTTCACCATTACCGCCATTGCGCCCAACACACCCCCCATGGCGAGTGATCCTGTATCACCCATAAAAATCATGGCCGGTGGCGCATTAAACCACAAGAAACCCATCGCGGCACCGATCAGCGCACCGCATAAAATCGAAAGCTCACCTGCACCCGGAACGTTCGGCACTCCTAAATACTCTGAGAATGTCACATGCCCAACAATATAGCAGATCAGACCAAAGCAGGCCGCGGCAATGGCCACCGGAACAATCGCTAGACCATCAAGGCCATCAGTTAAATTCACCGCATTAGACGAACCAATAATCACCAAAAGCGCCCAAATCGGGAAAAGCCAACCCAGATAGATAAACCAGTCCTTGAAAAACGGAATGGCCACGTTAGCACTCAGTTCTTCGGGCAGAGCGTTCATCGCAATCACAATCGCGATACCGCCAAATAAAATCTGCCCTAAAATCTTGAGCTTCCCCGAAAGGCCTTTGGTATTGCGCTTGGTGAGTTTCAGGAAATCATCCGCGAATCCGATCAGGCCATATCCCACCATCACCAGCAAAGCACACCAGATAAACGGATTAGCAATATCCGCCCATAACAAAGTCGAGATCGTTACAGAGATTAAAATCATCAACCCGCCCATGGTCGGGGTTCCCGCTTTTTCAAAATGGGTTTCGGGGCCGTCTTCGCGAATAGGTTGCCCCTCTTTTTGCAAGCGCTTCAACCAGCGGATCATGGGCGGCGCGATGATAAAGCAAATCACCAGCGACGTCATAATCGCCCCGCCTGTTCGGAATGTCAGGTAACGGAACAGATTGAAAAAGATAAATTCATCAGCCAGTGGTGTTAAGAAATTATAGAGCATCTGCGTCTTTCATAAATTCAGGTTTTTATTATTTAACACGAAGCAGGCAAAGACCTCAAAGGGAAGTCATAAGTAATTAACAACAGATATATAATCAGACCAAGGTCAGGCGTCATTAATTTTATAAAATTTTTAGTTGACATAACTATTGGTCGCACGTATTCTCATTTCTAACGAGAACTAGGGGGCACCATGACAGTCACAGCAAAAGGACAGCTACCAAATATTTTCCACCACCTAAGCTTAATACAAGCAAAACCTCATTTTTCACTTTTAGACCCGCAGTCACCTAACAGCTTCTACAAAAAGTTTGATGCGGATATTGATAAAGCTGCTAAAATATTAGAACTTTATAAACAATATATACTCAAAACAGAATTAACAGTTCTTGAACAAGGGGGATTACTTGTCGGCATGGAGCTTATAGCTGACAAACTGCTAGCTTACTCGGATCACCCTCAATATGTCGACAAAATCAATAAAGTTGCCAATCCAATTAAAGAATTCATTGCAGACGTTAAGGCAGAGATTTACCCACAAAATCAAAAACGCACACAGTCAACATTTTGGATTCACTTAGATTTAGATTAGGCACTACGCGCTTGCGAGATCATCCGCAAGGCCTCGGAGAATTTTGCACGGGGTGCACGGCGCTCATCCTTAAATACCACATAATCGCCCGGCGCCAAGACTTCAGGAATAATTTTTTCCAGTTTCGCATGTCCGCCAATACGATCAAGCGAATTTCGTGCATTATTAAAGACCGATAGCCCTTTGGAGGCACAGACTACATCCAAACACCCTAAACGCGTCGGGATATCAATATCTCTATTGGCAATAATTTGTGGCTTGGTGGCTTTATGCGTAACTTTATCCAGCACCAAAGTCCGGCGACCAAAACCTAAATCCACCATATTGATAACCTTAAAGGCAGCCTCGCGGATCACAGGGCGTTTATGGGCTGCGACCTCCATCAGGCTTAGATTGTTTGTACGGAAATTTTGCGGATAGGCATCTGTAGCCATGGTTTGTGCGAAGCGCTGCAATGATACATCGGTCATTTTCATCACCATAAAGGCCGCCAGCAGTGATGTCACATGTTTGGCATTTGTCGGCAGAGCAATCTGGATGGCCTCGCCAAGAATATCAGCATCAAAGCGAATACCGTTTCCGGCACGCAAGATATCGGTCATGCGCGCATCGGCGCTGACATTGCCGCCGAAAGTGAAAACATTACGTAGGCCCGCGGCACGAGCGCGGGCAAAGATATCAATAAAGTTTTCATCATCCGCATTGATCAGAACAATCGCATTATCGGGCATGGATTCTAAAACAGCTGCCTCCATCGCCGCCTTGCAATCGGTGATGATTGTAATGTCAGGGCGCAGCGCAGGCGCAAAACCGAAAATGCCGAAATCACATTCTTCCGGCATCGCCGCCATCCCGCAAGACAAATGACGCCCGCCTTCATACACACTCGATACAGCCGCAAGGGATTTGGCAATCACGGCGCGCTCGGCAGCACCTTGGACAGAGACAATCAATCCATGTGTTCTGAAACGTGAGGCTCTCGCAAGAGCGCGCAATGCATCAAAAACACTGCCGACCAATAAAAGCGGATAATCATACTCATTTGGTGTACCATGCGGAACGACAGCAGCGGCGGCACCTTTGGCAAAAACATGATCGAGGTTATCATCACGGCTACCAAAGAACAGATCACCGGGCTTGAGCTCTTCGAGCTTCAGGCAAATCCCTGTAGCGACCCAGCTTTGCGTTGCCTTTCCACCTGTAATGACAGCGGCTTCTTGCGCTGTCCAAAGGGCGGGGGTGTTGATATTCATATTTTGCATTAGAAAAGCTCCTTTATTGCTTTTTGTGCTTCTTCAGTGTCGTTAAACGGATCGGTATGATCCGCAAAAATCTGTCCTTGCTCGTGGCCCTTACCGGCAATTACCACGACATCGCCGTCTTGCTTGTTAGCAATGGCGGTACGGATAGCCTGCGCACGATCGGGAATGTCTTGGGCATCTTTGGCTGCCGTTAAAATCTCGGCGCGTATTGTGGCAGGATCTTCAGAGCGCGGATTATCATCGGTGACAATCACCATATCTGCTAACTCAGATGCTATACGCCCCATCACCGGACGCTTCGCTGCATCGCGATCTCCACCACATCCCATCACACAAATCAGCTGACCTTGTGTGTGCGGACGTAATGCTTTGAGAACTTCTTCCAGCGCATTGGGTGTATGCGCATAATCGACATAAACACCGCGCCCGACATGCTGCAGGCGACCCGGCGCGCCTTTGAGGTTCTCCAGCGCCTTGATATCACCACCCGCCAATGCAAATGCCGCCAATGCATTGAGCGCTTGAAACGCACCGACCAGCGGTAAATCAATCTCGACACGATCGCCATAAATATCCAGCGTTAAATGCTGCCCATGCGGCAAGGGATCGGCTTTGAGAATTTTTAAGTCTTCTCCCGCAAAACCATAAGAAATCAGTTTTTGTCCGCGCTGATCAGCAATCTGTTTGAGCTGTTCAAAATGTGGATCATCGGCATTCAATACAGCCAAACCATCGGCTGGCAGCACCTCGCTGAACAAACGGGATTTTGCCGTGAAATAATCCTGCATATCGCTGTGATAATCCAAGTGATCATGAGAGAGATTTGTAAATGCTGCCGCTTCGAGCTTCACACCATCAAGACGGTATTGATCCAAACCATGGCTGGAGGCCTCCATCGCCAGATGCGTGATACCTGCAGCGGCCAGATCTGCAAGCTGCGCCATCAAGGTTATAGTATCAGGCGTTGTCATGTTTCCACCGATACAAACGCCGTCCGCGCAACGCCCGAGCGTTCCAAGGCTGGCGGCTTTCAGATTTTGTGCCTGCCAGAGCTGCTGCGTGAAATGCACGATCGAAGTTTTCCCGTTCGTCCCTGTCACGGCGATAATATGCGCGGGCTGTTTCTTATAAAATGCTGCAGCAATCAAAGCCAGATCGCGGCGCGGATTATCGCTCTCAATAAGCTCTACCCCTTGAGGCTTTGGTGTGCCTGTAGGCGCAAGGATATAAGTTGCGCCATTACGGATAGCCGCATCGATATACTCAACGCCATTACTGCGCGATCCTGAAAGTGCCGCAAAAAGATGACCTTTCTTCACATTACGGCTATCCAAAGAAACACCCGTGATTTTAGAGACATCAACGACCATGACGCGCCTCCAGAGAAATATATTGCTTGAGCGCATTATCATTAGCTGTCTGCTGACGCTCGGGCTCGATCCCTAAAATCGAAGCCATAGCCGTGATCACACGCGCCACAGCAGGCGCGGCAACCCAGCCACCCGTTGCATAGTTCCAGCTGGCTTTATTACCCTTCGGTTCATCCACCGCGATAAAGATCACATAGGCCGGATCGTCAATAGGAAATGCCCCGACAAAAGATGAAATCAGGCGCTTTTTATCATAGCCACGCGCCGAACTTTTTTCGGCTGTTCCTGTCTTGCCACCAACATCATATCCCGGCACATCGGCCTTTGTACCCGTACCGTCTGTTATCACCAAGCGCATCATCTGGCGCATTTTTTGTGATGTGTCTTCCGAAACAACACGAAGGTTTGAAACATGCTTTGCACTCTGCTCATCCTTCACGAGTTGCGGCTGCACCAATAACCCGCCATTAATGACCGAAGCCACTGCACTTGCCAACTGCATGGGCGTTGTGGCAATGCCATGCCCGTAAGACGCGGTGAGTGTGTGCACTTCCCCCCAAGGACTTGGCACAAGCGGGCGGGCAACCTCACCGATCTCGATATCCATCGGCGACAGCAAGCCAAGATCACTATAAAAGTCACGCAAAGCGTCCGTGCCGACAGCCTCCCCCATCATGGCCGAACCAATATTGGAAGAGTATATAAAGACCTCTGGCACCGTTAGAACACGCTTTTCACCATGATAATCATTGATGGTAAAACGCCCACGCTTAATGGGATCACGCACATCAAAGGTCGTATCAAGCGGTACATTATGCGTTTCCAAAAATGCGGCGGTGGAGAAAATCTTGAAAACAGAGCCCAGCTCATACACACCCAATGTCAGGCGATTAAACATCTCGTTCGCACTCGCCTTATCAAAGCGATGCGGGTTAAAATCAGGCAAAGATACACCCGCCAACACTTCACCATTTTTGGCATCCATAATGACACCCACGCCGGCTTTAGCATCAAATTCCTTTACGGCGCGGGCAATTTCACGCTTTAGCGCATGTTGCAAACGCACATCCACACTCAACATCAAGGGCGATTCATTATTCAGCAAAGTATCGAAGCTGCGCTCTACACCCGCCAAACCCTTATTATCAACATTGGTGTAACCTACCAAATGCGCCAACAATTCCCCGTGCGGATAGATCCGGCGGTTTTCATACTGGAAGTTTAATCCGGGCTCGCCGATTTCAAGCACCGCATATTGCTCATCAGGTGTGATATTTCGCCGCACCCAGACAAAGCGCTTTTTGCTTTGAAATGTCTCCAGCACCTTACCGTAAGTTAGATCAGGGAAAATTTTAACAAGCGCACGCGCGGCCTCTTCCTTATCGGCAATCAAATGCGGATCAGCAAAAAGCGAAGCT
>JBFHFW010000048.1:0-7442 GCA_041583395.1 Alphaproteobacteria bacterium | reverse complement strand
TTTTCTCTCTTTTCCTTCTTAAAAAGCATCTGCGCGTATAAACTCCCGCGCGCGCTCCATATCTAAGGCCTCCGGCGCATTAAAATCAAGCCCTATATCGGAAAAATACGTCCGTAGAGGCGTAAAAATATCCTCTGCCAATAGCGGTAATAAATAGCCCTGAATACGCGGCAAAAAGCGCATATATTGCGGCTTGTCCGTTTTCACCGCCCAGCGCACGCATTGACCGATCAGGCGACAGTGAAATTGCGCGGCCAAAACACGCGCCCAAGCCTGCGTATCGGAATCATAACGCTGCAAAATATGCCGGCGGGTCTCTTCCGTCACATCGGTACGCATATCCCATAGCAAGTTACAAATATCATAAGCCACAGGCCCGCGCATCATGTCTTGGAAATCAATAATGCCACAGCGCTTTAAGCCATGACGATCACGTAACCACAGCAGATTTTCAACATGATAATCGCCATGCACCACACCTTGCTGCGCAAGCGGTAGATTGCTTTCAATCTCATCCCATGCAGCATTGTAAGCCTCTAATTCCTCATCCGTGCGTGCGCGCCCCAAGCTTGCAGGCAGATAGTAGTCGAGCACGAAGCTACGTCCTTTATGCACTAAACCGTCTTTATAGGCTGGCAAATCCAAGGGGCACTCTACTGATTGCATATGCGCCAAGACATCCGCGCAGAGATCATAATCCGGCGCACCTTTAAAAGGCTCGCCCCCGAAATCCTCGATAATCGCCATATGCTGAGCTTCATCCAGCACATAAATTTCCGGCGCGCTCAGCCCAATATCACGGAGCCAATCAGCAATGGCAACAAATTGCCGCAATTCAACAGCGGCATTTTCTCCCCCCATTTGCATCAACAGGGCAGTATTTGCCCCTTTCGACACACGCGCATAAGACCGCGCAGAGCCATCTTGCGCTAGGGGTTGGGCGTCTCTATATCCATTTTTTTCGAGAAATCTATTCACTTTTTCTTACTATATGAAGCAATCTGATGAATAGCATTTATATGATTTTGCGAAGCTTGACCAGCCTTACGTGGCGCCGCATGTCCTTCCAGACCAAAAACAGCCGAGCTCGTGTCAGCAACGGCTTTTAAAAGATCTTTTCCAAACGGAGAGTCTGCCTGAGCTGTCGCCTGCTGGCGCATTTGAGGCTGAGCTTTTTTTGCACGACCAGAGGCCACGCGGTCAATATTATAAGCCACAATCCCCCCTAAATGGGGCTTGGCAAGCGCGAGCAAAAGCTTCGGGTCTTCACTTGCCCAACGCATGATAATCTGATTGGCACGTACTTTGTTGCCTTTGGCTTGTTGCAGCGCCTCTAAAATACGCTGCTGTGCATAGTGAGATGTCATAGTATTTTCTCCTGTGTTCTTATAGTTAGCTTTGCACGTTTTATGCCAAAATCCAAATATATTGGATTTTTATTGACACCCCAACTTTTTTTGCCATATTGTCCAGGTCAATTCATAAAAGGAGGCCTTTTCTATGAGCACGGACAATAACAAACAAGATAAAAACACCCCCCTAAGCCAACACTACGCAGCTAAAAATGCCGCGGTGATAGAAATTATTGAAAAAAGTGGCGCCCAAAAACCTTCACTCAGTGACAATGAACACAATGATTTATGGTCATATGAAGTACCCGAAAATTCACCTAAACCATAAATAGAATTTAATTTTTCATCATGAACAAAAATAATACGTTGACATAATTTCAAAGGGTCGTTAGAAGCATTAAAACAACTCAATCACGGATGAAGGGGAAATAACATGCCTGAAAAACAAACACCACAATCACTTAATGACTTTGCTCAAGTTGCATCAAAGCTTGGCATCACAGAACATCAAGTTCAAGTATATCACAGCTCGAACAATATTGAAAAAGCTGATATCACAGCCGAGCAAGCACGTGAAATCGTTGATGCTTTTGGTGGCGCAGATCAGTGGGCTCTTACTCACGAACTCTAAAGCTCTCTTAACGCCCGCATCAAGACCACGCGGGTTTGATACAGGCAATAAAACCTATAGCAAAGCCCCATGACAATAGACCAAGAATTCAACAGATTTATGGAACGCGTTTTCTACCCTGTTTCTTTTAATGATACCCCTAGGAAAATCACCAAAGAAAAACTTCATCAGGCTCTATTGAGCGATTTTAAGAAGACAAAAAACCAAAAAACTAATCCTGATGCCATTGCCGTACGCAGGACGAATGTCCCTCCGTATGAACTCTAAAGCGCACTTAATTCTTGCATCAAACTCCGTGCGCCTTTGATGCGCTGAGCAGGTGTATCCCACTGGCGGATGGCGACGAGTTTTTGATCGGGGCGGAGCTTGATAGCGCCGCCTTTTTCTGTGATCCAGCTCATCAGCGCAGGTACATCAGGTGGCGTATTATTGTGGAATGTAATCACGGCACCCTTTGGCCCCGCATCAATTTGGCTCACCCCTGCTTTGCGGCATAGCTGCTTAATCGCCACGATGGAGAGCAAATTCTCGACCTCATCGGGTAGCTTGCCAAAGCGGTCAATTAACTCGGCGGCAAAAGCCTCGATCTCGTCGCCATTTTCAAGATCAGAGAGCCTGCGATAGAGGCTCATGCGGATATTAAGATCCTCGATATAAGTTTCTGGAATGAGAACAGACGTCCCGAGATTAATCTGCGGTGACCAGTGATCTTCCACCACATCTTCTAGCCCACCGCCCGCACGTGCACTGGCAACTGCATCTTCCAGCATCTGCTGATACAGCTCAACCCCGATCTCTTTGATATGGCCGGATTGCTGATCCCCCAGCAGGTTCCCCGCCCCGCGGATATCCATGTCATGACTGGCAAGCTGAAAGCCCGAGCCGAGCGTATCAAGTGTCTCCATAACTTCCAGACGCTTCAGCGCCGTTTCGCTCATCATTTGATCGGGCGGATAAGTGAGATACGCATATGCCCGCACTTTGGAGCGCCCGATGCGCCCGCGTATCTGGTAAAGCTGTGCCAGCCCGAACATATCGGCACGATGGATAATCATGGTATTGGCGGTCGGGATATCAATGCCGCTCTCGATAATATTAGTGGCCAGCAAAACCTGATACTGCCCGTCATAAAAGGCATTCATGCGGTCTTCTAATTCTGTGGGTGACATCTGCCCATGCGCCGTTACAACTTTAACCTCGGGCACGAGCTCTTTGAGCGTTTCTTCCAGCGCATCCATATCCTTGACGCGTGGACAGACATAAAAGCTCTGCCCCCCACGGTAATGCTCGCGCAACAAAGCCTCGCGCACCACAACCGGATCAAAAGGCAGAACAAATGTCCGCACAGCCAGACGGTCCACAGGCGGTGTTGCGATGAGGCTAAGCTCCTTCACACCTGTCAGGGACATTTGCAGCGTACGTGGGATGGGTGTTGCGCTCAACGTCAGCACATGGACATTACTTTTCAGCTCTTTGAGGCGCTCTTTTTGCTTTACGCCGAATTTTTGCTCTTCATCGATCACCAGCAAGCCGAGATTGGCGAACTTAATGCCCTTGGCAAAAAGCGCATGCGTACCAATGGCGATATTCACCGTACCATCGGCCAGCCCCTCTTTCGTGGCTGCGGCATCTTTGGCTGTCACCATGCGGGAGAGTTGCTCGATCCGCAGGCCGGTGCCCTTAAAGCGCGCGATAAAATTCTGGTAATGCTGCCGAGCCAGCAAAGTTGTCGGCACCACAATTGCGACCTGCACACCCTCCATCGCCGCGACATAGGCCGCGCGCATAGCCACTTCAGTTTTACCAAAGCCGACATCACCGCAGATCAGGCGATCCATCGGGAAATCATTAGCCAAATCCGCCAGCGTATTTTGAATGGCGCGCTCCTGATCCTCGGTCTCCGTATAAGGGAAGCGCGCGGTAAATTCATTATAAATCCCTTCGGACAGATCGAGCTTGGGCGCTTTTTTGAGCTTGCGCGCGGCTGCGACTTCCAGCAACTGCCCCGCCATCGCCATCAGATCTTTCTTCACTGCGGCTTTGCGGGCTTGCCACCCGACACCGCCGAGCTTATCCAGCTGCGCCGTTGTGCCCTCTGCCCCGAAACGCGAAAGCACTTCCAGATTTTCAACGGGCACAAAGAGCTTGTCCCCACCGGCATATTCGACTTTCAGACAATCATGCAGCGTTTTACCAACCTTAAGCGTCTCCAGCGCAATAAAACGCCCGACCCCGTGATCGACATGCACAACCATATCACCTTCATTCAGACTGGAGACTTCGGTCAGGAAATTATCAGCCTTACGACGCTTAGTGGCTTTGCGGGCAAGACGATCGCCCAAAATATCTTGCTCGGTAACGATCGCCAGATCAGGTGCAACAAAGCCGTGATCCAGTCCTAAAACAGCAAGATCAGCCTTAATATTTGCGCCATTGAGCAAACCCTCCATGCGCTCCTTAGAGCCTTCGGAGACACAAGCAATAATCGTTTTCGCCGGCAATGTTGTCAGATGTTTTTTCAGCTCGCCGAATAAATCCGCATCAGGCAAAGCACGGATATCGGTGAAATCGCGCCCTTTACGCGCACCTGCATCCTCGCCCTGCTGCCCCTCGGCAATCCCGAACGGAGAGAGCGATGTTGCGCCTGCTACATACTTTTCCCATTCGCTTTCCTGCACATAAAGGGTTTCAGGCGGCAAAGGATGATAAATCGCCCCAGCCAGACTGACATCTTTGGCTTTTTTCTTTGTGCGGGAACCCGCATCCTCCAGCGTTTTACGCGCCTGATAAAAATCCTCGATCTGGGTCAGGCGCTCGGTATGGGAGCGCCGCACATGCGGATCAAATGTCAGTGCACGCGCAGGCACATAATCAAAGAGCGTATTCATATGATCGTAAAAGAGCGGCAGCCAGTGATCCATGCCGTTATAGCGCCGCCCTTCGGAGACAGCAGCATAAAGCGGATCATCAGCACTGACCATGCCAAAAGCCTCACGATAGCCAGAGCGGAATTTTGCAATTAATTCATCGCTTAAGAAAAATTCTGTAACAGGCTGAAGATTAAATGATTTTACCTTATCGAGACTGAGTTGAGTTAGTGGATCAAACTCGCGAATGCTATCGATCTCATCACCAAACAAATCGATTCGTAGCGGATTCTTATAGTCGGGTGGGAAGACATCGATAATGCCACCGCGTAGCGCAAACTCTCCGGCCTCCCTTACGGTTTGTGTGCGCGTATAGCCATTATGCGCAAAAAAGCGCTGCACATCGACCAGATCCAATAGCTGTCCCGCCTTCGCATGAAAAGATGCGCCCTCAAGTACCTCTTTGGGCATCACACGCTGCAGCGCAGCGTTCACCGTTGTCAGCACAATGCGCGGGAAACGCTCGGCCTGCTTTTCCCATGTGATGAGCTTACTGAGCGCCGCCACACGTGTGGCTACAATATCGCTGCTGGGTGAGACGCGGTCATAAGGCAGACAGTCCCACGCGGGGAACTTGATAATGGAGACTTCCGGCGCGAAAAATTTCAGCAGCTCTTCCAGTGTAGCAATACGGCTATCATCCAGTGCAATATGCAGCAGCACCTTATCCTCGCGCATGAGCTCCCGCGCTTTACTAGCGAGCACGCGTGCGTCCTGTCCCTCCGGCGCACCATAAATTGTGTAGTGATCAGGCATAGCGGTGTGCCTTTAGCGTATCAAATAACGCCCCTGCCACATCAGCAGGTTCATCTTCCTTACCGATGATCCAGTTATAAAGATCGGGATCATTATTTTTCAGGAGATCGTCATACCACTCCAGTTCAACCACATTAAATTCAGGCACGAATTTGCGTGCAAAACTGCCCATCAGCAAATCCATCTCCTTTGTTCCGCGATGTTCGGAACGGAAGATAAGGCGTTTGCGTTTATTTTCTAGTGTTTCATTCTCTGACATAGCCATCTTTTAACGCGTCATTGCGAGGAGCGCAAGCGACGTGGCAATCCATATATCGAAGTGGATTGCTTCGCTACGCTCGCAATGACGACTGTACCTCGGTATTTCCTTCATGGTAAAAATAAAATATGTCTCGTCCATTTGATCTTGATCCGTTGTTTCGCCCCCTGACTTCACTCGCTGGAGTGGGGCCGAAGAATGGCAAGCTGATGGAAAAGCTTGTCGGTGGGCCTAAGATTCTGGATCTCCTGTTTCACCTGCCGATTGATTTTATTGATCGGCGCTTTTCACCAAAAATCAGTGCAGCCCCGCCCGAGCGCATTGCTACAATCGAGGTCATGATTGATCGCCATACCCCCAATGCACGGCGGGGGCAGCCTTACCGCGTGCAAGCCCATGACGAGACAGGGAAAATTACGCTGGCCTTTTTTCATGCGCGTAAAGACTGGCTGGAAAAGCAACTGCCTGTGGGGCAAAAAGTCATTGTCTCGGGCAAGGTCGATTATTATCAGGGCAATCCGCAAATCCTGCACCCCGATATCGCCACCTTGGAAGACCGCGCGAGCTTAGAGACGGTAGAAGCCATTTACCCCCTCACCCAAGGCCTGACCAATAAAGCGCTGGGCAAAGCGATCAAGGCAGGGCTAAACCATATCCCCAAGCTGCCTGAATGGATTGATCCAACCCATAAACAACGTCAAAAATGGGGAGAGTGGCATGTTGCCCTGAAAGCCGTACATATGCCGGAAAATGAGCGCGACCTTTCGCCCGAGCATTCTGTGCGGCAACGTCTAGCTTATGATGAGCTTCTCGCCCATCAACTCACCCTCGCCCTTGTGCGGCACAACCAAAGACGCCTCAGCGGGCGGAGCTATCAAGGCACGGGGGAGCTGCGGCAAAAACTATTGGCTGCATTACCCTTTAACCTAACAGGTGCGCAGGAGCGCTGCTTGAGGGAGATTGATACAGATATGCTTGAGGAAGCACGCATGCTGCGCCTCCTGCAAGGGGATGTGGGGAGCGGAAAAACCGTTGTTGCCTGCCTTGCGATGCTGCGCGCCATTGAAAGCGGGGCACAGGCTGCTCTGATCGCGCCCACGGAAATCCTCGCCCGCCAACATGCGGAGAGTATGAAACCGTGGCTGGAGGCTGCAGGGGTGCGCTTTGTTATTTTGACGGGTCGGGATAAAGGAAAAGCACGTGATGAAATTCTTGCGAAGATCCGCGGTGAAGGCTTTGATGGCGGAGCGCAACTGATCATCGGAACACATGCAATTTTCCAAAAAGATGTCGAGTATCGTGACCTTGGCCTTGCTGTCATTGATGAACAACATCGCTTCGGCGTGCAGCAACGCTTGGCACTCTCCAATAAAGGCACAGGGGTTGATGTGCTGGTTATGACCGCCACCCCTATTCCACGTACACTGACCTTAAGTGCTTATGGGGATATGGATGTCTCGCGCATTGATGAGAAGCCACCCGGGCGCAAACCTGTTGATACGCGCACTATTCCGGCA
>JBFHFW010000047.1:0-7531 GCA_041583395.1 Alphaproteobacteria bacterium | reverse complement strand
AGCTCTGCCAATGACCGGCTGGAACGCGCACAAGATTGCCGTCTTGATCGTAATGCATATAAAGGCTGTTATTAAAGACATCGTGGATATGACCGCGTACAGCTTCATCTCCGTTACGTGCGGTGAAGATATAGTCGGGGATAGCACCGCGTTTGCCCATGCCCGCACGGTGATGCATGCCTGCGTGGCCTGTAAAGCGTTTGCCTTGATCAAAACCTGATGAATTATCCGTCATCATGAACAGGAAAGGCGCCAGAAAATACAAGCGGCGCACATTTTCAAGCAAGTGATCGGGTTCACGATAGCTGACCGAGATTTGGTTGGATTTACAAATAAAGAAGTAAAACGCCATGGCTTCCATATCGGAGCGATAGGGATTAAAGAAGGATTGGAAACGTGGATGATCCGAAAGATTTCTATGCAGATCTTGTCCGGTAAATTGCGGAAATTCCGAGAAATAAGAGCGCTTTAAGCCCATGTCTTGTGCGATTTGCGAGAGCAAAGAGAGTTTGTGCTGCGAATCGTCTAAAATCGTTGTCAGTTGATCCAAAGGTGCGGCAGTCGAGACAACTTCGAGGACTTCATTTGTGGGTTCGACATGCAGCCAGTCGCCCGCGATTTCATTTTTCGCGGCATCTTTGAGCGCCGTATTTTGTGTGCCGTTCATGGGAGGAATGTCACGGGATGTATTATCAAAGAGACAAAGTTCGACCTCAAGACCGCTTTTGATATTGTCATCTGAACCCTGATAAAGATGTATCACATCATCTTCGCTTTCGATGATACGGGTGTCTGTTGTGTTGACTTCTGACATAGACTTGTACTTCTCCTGATTGTGGCAGAGTATGGCATTTATTCATTAAAAAAGCCAATACGGTTACAGCAGAAAAAATTTTTCAAAAATTATTGATTGACAGTTTCGGGGCAACAGGATTATAGGTGAAGTTAGTTACTGCTTTTGCAGGGCTTGTGGGATTTGAAGGATCAGCTTGCACCACATGAAAAATGCTAAAGCGCCATGGCCGAAAACGCTGTGGTATCCAATTGGTACCCGGCGGGAGGCTGAAATCTTTTTATCTCTCCCAATGGAAATTGTTGAAACTTAGGATCGCTTGGAAGGGCGGTTGAATTTTTGTGTTGGAGAAATGACAATGACTGATAATAACTTAAATATACACCCTGCTTTACAAAATTTAAAAGAAGTGAGTTTGGCTTCTATTGCTAAACTCGCACAGGCTTATAATGAACAAACTGATAAGCTATCGGGACACTTTTGGGCGGCTGCAAATAATAAATTGATCCCCCCCTTTCCTGTTAAGCTCTTTTATTACAGCGATAATGGCGGGAATTTGGAAGATACTGCTGATAAAGAAGTTCAAAAGGCCCTGGTTGATAGTATTGATATTGTTTCGGGTTTGTCTGGCATTGAAGCACCTGAAGTCATTTCTGGCAAGACGTTAGCACAGAGTTGGAGCACAAGTGCGTTTGATTTTGCACAAACAACGCGTAAGAGTTTGCGCGGTGTTGGCCGTGTAACGTTCTTGAATTGTGCGCCGCGTTTGGATGAGCGTGGGGCAGACGGTAACCACAGCAATAAGGGTGAGCCGGTTTATGTTGGCATTTTGCCTAACGGTCATGTGATTACGGCGAATTCGCGCTATAACTTTGCATACTTTAGGGATATGGTTGAAGACGGTACGCTTGAATTATTTGAGGCCAAAGTACAGCCCGATGGCACACAGTTTCGTTCACGTGATATTTTCCCAGAACATGCAGCTGTGTTGACACATCGTTTAACGATTAATTCTCATTTGTGGAAATCAGAGATGAGCTTGGATTCTCGCCGTGAATTATTAGAAGCGGTTGGCTACATTAAAACAAATGAACCAGCCTTGCGTGCCGAAGACATTCCAAAACTCAATGCTTTTACCGTAGCTAGTATCGATGTTCATGGTAATGTGAAAACGAATACGCGTTTGAGTGAGTTAAGTGAGCAAACTAAAGCATGGCTCTCTTCTGATAAAGGTGTTCGCATACGGCTTGGTGATCAGGTGCTGAATGCCCGCTTTACCGAACGGATGTTTGATCGCGCAGAAGGTGAGACAGGATTTTCAGTTGGGTCGTCTGGTTCAAATTGGGTCGGCGCCGCAGCAGATGATGGATTCCTTGAGGTCAGCATTATTGGTAAAGCCGCAACAGACGCTCTAGAATTAAATCCTGATGATTTTAAAGGTGTTGTTGAATTGACTTTGCTGGATCCGGTTGAAGATAATGTTGCTCATTTTGATTTTACGAATTCTTCCGCTTCAGTAGCATTTATAGAATCTAAAGAGAGTGTAATGGCTCTTTAAATTATTCTTGACGATTCCAATAGATTTATGAGATTATGTAAATCCATTTTATGGAGAGACATCGTTTAGCATATGTAAAGGGGCAAAGGATGAATGCAGTTGTGCAGCGTACAATATTAGATGCTAATACCATTTCAAATGATAAAGATGGGTATATTTTGGATTTTACGCCAAAGAGTTCAGTTATTACTTCCGTAGACCCTACGCCAGGCATTCCTGCAGTAGGGTATGTTGATGCCCATCATTTTCGTTTAAACGGTGGAGGGGCTGAAAGTGAGCCTTATAAGGCCGCACGGATAGAAATTATACAACCAAAGATAATTGCTGATTTGCCATCTTTGCCGGTGGATCGTGATATATCTTTTCGAGCTATTGTTGTAAAAAAACCCCAAACACACACAATAGCTTTACCATCTTGCCTTGGTTTCGCAGTCAGTAGTGGACAGGCCGTTGGCGAAGATCTTCGTGCCTTATATGGTGCGCAAAAGTTTAAAGAAAGTGAAATTTGGTTTGTTTCAGGTTGTATGGATGTATATCCAGAACAGTCCTTGCTTCCCCATGTTGCCGATTGGCATTCTCATGTTAATGACAAAGACCGTAGTGATTTAATTTACTTTGCCTCCAGTGCTTTCCCAACAGAAATTGGAATGGAGTCCGGAGATATTGAGGCTATACCAGCTAATACATTAATTCGTGTGGGTTCAGAAGTGAAACATCGCTCAACGCTTAATACTGGCAATAAAACACTTAGGAGATGTTTTGAGGGGTGGGTTATCCATTATGACAGTGTGCATCCAAGCGCATACCCAAGGGGGCAAGCGTATAATAATGCTCTGGTCAAGCCAGATCACACTCGTTTTGCGGAGTTTAATGAGAATGCGCAAGGGATTTTAGAGCAACAGAAAGCTTTGGGATATGCCCGTCGTAATGATATTTTAATTCCAGGCCATTTGGTTGCTACAATGTCTTAAGAAAAACTAAACAATGACACAAACAGCAGTAGAGAAATTTCAGGAAGAGCGTGAAGAATTTAATGCCGTTTTGGCAAAATATGCGAATTCTGCACAAAAGCGGTTTTACGGGTTGGACAGCAAAGTTTATGAGGTAGGGGCACTTGATCGCAAAACCAAGGAACTTTTGGGCTTTGTCAGCTCACTCGTCCTGCGCTGCGATGATTGTATCTTGTATCACTTGATCCAATGTCAAAAAACCGGCGTAACCAGTGAAGAGTTAAGCGACACAGTGGCCGTTGGTCTGATGGTTGGCGGCTCGATCACCATCCCGCATGTGCGCCGCGCCATGAAGATTTGGGATGAAGAACTGGCTAACGTGTGAAATATAAATTTAGTTGAAGCTCGATCTGGCGGGCGAGATCGTTTAGTGCGTTCTCGCGTGCATTATTTTCCGACACGATCGTCGCAAATTCACTACCCAGCTTGTTGTAACTGATGATGGAGCGTAAATTGCGTGTCAAAAGCTGCTTATGGGTTTCTTTATCGCTAAGTATTAGGTCTGTTGTTAAAATGAGTTGACCACGGGTGGTATCCGCACTTTTGGTGATATCCAGATTAACGCGGTCTTCCTTGATCGTTGCAACACTCAGCATGTATCGTGGGCTAGTTGGGCGAGCGGTTGGATAAAAGCGATCAATGAGTGCATTGCGTAAGAACTGCCCTTCTTGATCGGGGATGATGCCGATATCGACTTGCGCGAGTTGGCTTTGTACAGCCTCGGGGCGCGCATGCATCCCGTGCAAAGGTTCGAACCCGCAGGCGGTGAGGATCATCAGGCAAAAAATAGCGCTTAGAAATTTCATGTATGTATGTAAGCGTGAAGTAGAGGTTTTGTAAAGGCAATAGTCAGGGCAGAGGTCTTTTATGCAATGCAACGTCCTAAAACGCGCCAATGCGTTTTAGAAATTTCAGGCTGGTAGTGTACTTGTTTTCCAAGATCTATGATTGATAAGGATGCACCGGGCAGCGCAATGGCTTTGCTTTTATCGGCATTTTCAAAGAAATCGTCTGTATTTTTGTTGCCATTAATATGGGCACTTGGAATACACATGGTTCCATCTGCCTTTTTATTAAATGAGATAAACATTCCTAATGATTCTTTATCTAAGTGGGGGACTGCATTGGGAAGTCCGCGTGGTGCGGACATGTTGGGTGGAAAGAGTGCAAGAGAGGTATTTATATCACCAGAAAAGTTAAGCTGACGTGCTATTTCTTGAAAGAATGGTTGATGACTGTGTATTTGTTTATATAGAGGCGTTAACCCTAAAGATGCGGCCTTGTTAAATGGTACAGTCATTTTCATGTTGGGGATGTGTTCAATGCGCATGGTATTTACTTGTTGCGCTATTGTAAGAGCCTCTTGAAGCTCTTCCGCAGAGCTAAAGTCCCAAGATACTGTGTGTGTTTCAGGGTTTAGTATTTCTTGTAATACATCTTTGGACGTTGAAATTAGTATTTCATTACTCATGATAAGGTATTTGTAACCTTTTTAAGCAAGCAAGTCAATATTTATGTAAATAAATTTATCCTGCGACCACGTTAACAATTTTTCCGGGAACAACAATCACTTTTCGTACCTGAAGGCCTTCAAGAGCGCGGATAACTCCTTGCGCTTTGAGGGCTTCTTGTTCTGCAGTATCTTTGCTGGCATCTGCGGCGAGGGTGATGGTGGCGCGCACCTTGCCATTGACCTGCACACCAATTTGGATGGTGTCGGTTTTAAGGAGGCTTTCGTCTGCCACAGGCCATGGTGTGGCGGTGAGCATTTCGGTATGGCCAAGCTCTGCCCAAAGTTCTTCGGCCAGATGTGGGGTCATGGGGTTGATCAGACGTATCAGAATTTCAATGGCTTCACGCTGCGCCCATGATGCATTGCCTTTGAAACCTGTAATCGCATTAGAAAGCTCACGAATGCGGGCGACGGCTTTATTCAGCTGGAATTTTTCGATATCGTTAGCAACACCATCAATGGCACCATGCGCTATAGCGCGGAGCTTTTGCTCTTCTTCGGTGAAGTTTTCCGGCTTATCGGTGGGGAGAGCATCTTTCACCTCGATAATCACGCGGTAGAGCTTATTGATAAAACGCCATGCGCCTTCAATCCCTGCCTCGCTCCATTCCAGATCGCGCTCTGGCGGGCTATCGGAGAGGATAAAGAGGCGCGCGGCATCCGCGCCGTAAGTATCGATGATATCTTGCGGGTCGATGACGTTCTTTTTGGATTTGGACATCTTTATAATGCCACGAATTTTAACGGGCGCACCGGTTTCGGCGTGTTTGGCTGTGTCGCCCTCTTTAATGACTTCGGACGGGAAGAGCCATTTGCCATTTTCATCCTGATAGCTTTCATGGGTGACCATGCCTTGGGTGAAGAGGCCTGTGAAAGGCTCGGAGCAATCGACATAGCCGCAATCGCGCATGGCTTTGGTAAAGAAGCGCGCGTAAAGCAGGTGAAGAACCGCGTGCTCGACCCCGCCGATATATTGATCAACACCGCCATTTTTGGGCATCCAGTAGGCGGCTTTGTCTTTTGCGACGGGCAGGCTTTCATTGCGCGGATCGCAATAGCGGAATTGATACCAGCTGCTTTCAAAGAAGGTATCGAATGTATCGGTTTCGCGTGTGGCATCTTTACCGCATTTCGGGCAAGCACAGTTTTTCCATGTTGGGTGGTGCGCGAGCGGATTACCGGGCTTGTCGAAACTGATATCTTTCGGTAGCTCGACAGGAAGCTGATCTTTGGGCACAGGCACCACGCCGCAATCATCGCAGTAAATGATCGGGATCGGGCAGCCCCAATAGCGCTGGCGGCTGACGCCCCAATCACGCAGGCGGAATTGTGTAACGCCCTTGCCGGTATTATTGGCTTCGCAGCGTTTGATAACTTCGGCTTTGGCTTCTTCGATTGTCAGACCATCGAGCCATTGGGAGTTCATGAGATGTCCATCACCGAGATAGGCTTCACTTAAAATGTCATTCTGAGGCGAAGCCGAAGAATCTCTGTCTCCGGCCTGAGATCCTTCGCTGTGCTCAGGATGACAGGAGGAAATGACGGGCAGGATTGGCAGATTATATTTTGTTGCGAAATCAAAGTCGCGCTGGTCATGGGCGGGGACGCCAAAGATTGCGCCCGTGCCGTAATCCATCAAAATGAAGTTGGCAATATAAATGGGAACTTCGCGACCCAGTAAAGGATGGGTGGCTGTATAGCCGGTATCAAAGCCAAGCTTGTCGGCTTGGGCGATGGCCTCTTCAGATGTGCCTGTGCTTTGGCATTCTTTGAGGAATGCTTCAAAGCCCTCTTTATTGCCAGCCAACTCTTTGCTCAACGGATGATCGGGAGCAAGCGCCACGAAGCTCGCGCCGAACAAAGTATCAGGGCGGGTGGTGAAGACTTCGATTTCACCCAAAATGTCATTCTGAGGCGAAGCCGAAGAATCTATGCCGCCATTTAGAGATCCTTCGCTGTGCTCAGGATGACAGATTGTCCATTTGAACTGTAGGCCTTGGGATTTTCCGATCCAGTTTTCCTGCATGATGCGGACTTTTTCCGGCCATTTATCAAGTTTTTTGACTTCGGTGAGGAGTTCTTCGGCGTAATCGGTGATGCGTAAGAACCACTGATTTAATGTGCGGCGCTCGACCGGTGCACCCGTGCGCCAGCCTTTGCCGTCAACGACTTGTTCATTGGCGAGCACCGTATTATCAACCGGATCCCAGTTGACGACGGATTCTTTGCGGTAGGCAATGCCGCGCTCAAGGAAATCGAGGAACATGGCTTGTTCGTGGCGGTAATAATCGGGGTCACAGGTGGCAAATTCGCGGCTCCAGTCGATTGACAGCCCCATGGTTTTGAGCTGGGCGCGCATGGCATCGATATTCTCATGTGTCCACTCCGCAGGGTGGCGGTTATTTTCTATGGCGGCATTTTCAGCAGGCAAACCAAACGCATCCCAGCCCATCGGGTGGATCACGTTAAAGCCTTTGGCTGTTTTATAACGTGCGACAACATCGCCGAGCGTATAGTTGCGGACGTGTCCGACATGGATGCGGCCAGAAGGATAGGGAAACATTTCCAGCACGTAATATTTCTCGCGTGTGCTGTCTTGGGTGGTGGCAAAGCTTTTGGCCTCATCCCACTTGGTGCGCCATTTTTGCTCAGATTGT
>JBFHFW010000046.1:0-7594 GCA_041583395.1 Alphaproteobacteria bacterium | reverse complement strand
GGACATAATGAGCAAGTCTCATATATTTATTGACATAATACAAAAATATAGGTTATAAAGGTGCCATGCATACAGAAATCAAAATGGCATTTACAGATACGGCGGAAAAGGGCAGCCATTATGAAGCGCCCTACACATTGCACTTCCCTGAAAAATATGACGTCACGGAATCCTATGACCCGAATAATCTTCATCATGCTGCTGCCTCTATTGTAAAAACAGCCGATAACATGACCGCTCAAGCACTCAACGGATTTACCCGCAACGGCAAGCCGCGTTATTTACTGGTTGGTGAAAACCACGCCATGAGCGATCATAAAGCAATCGTCATGAAGCTCATGGAAAATTTACGCGCACAAGGGTATAAAATCGCCTTTATCCAAGAACGCCCCCATAATTTATTTTCTTCAAAAATTGATGGACTGCCACAACAAGTTATACAAGACCTCCTGACACAGGAAAAACCTATATGGCATGGTGCAACCCCATGCTTATTTGATGATATAACAACCGCCAATATGAGTACTCACATGCTTTATCGCTATTTAATCGAGCATAATATCCCGACACATCTGGGTGATGCTGCAAAGATTAATGACGAAACGCTTGATTTAAATGATCCGGCCACCCGCACAGCGACCCATAAAGTCCTTGGTCATCAAGAGCTTCTTCCCACGATTTCTGCCATTGATAATTTAGGCATAACAATTCGTAACACTATGATACAGGATCAAACCGAACAATTCGTCGGATCACTCCCCCCCAATGAAGCACCGGATTTTGTCATTGTCTATGGCGGTGCGGCTCATACAGCCGGCAACATATGGAGCAAATACCTGTTTAAAGATAGTTTACTGGCCGGATTTAGCAATGCCGGACATGATGTTATCGGCATGCCCCTTGTTAGAAAATTTCCGGGATATTATAAAATTCCCGTTTCCGCCAAAGCCTGCCGAAACCTTACACTGAGCAATCATCACATCGGAGAAGAGTTTTATGAAGAAGAAGAAGAAGAAATTAAACATCTCCGTCAAATTTTACCCCTCATCGGACTAGATGAGCAGGTTGAAAAGCTGAAAACATTACAAAATTTCCGGGATGAGCAGGCAGTAAAATTGAGCAATGACGTTTGTAAAACCCTAAAAAAAGCTCTGCAAGCAGAAGACTACCAATTCCCCTACATCACCACAATTAATCGCATCAACTACGCCACACATCTGGAATTCTAAGGTAGTTTCGGCACGACGCTCTTATTGGGTTTCAGGATATTAACGCCATATTCGGGATGCTGGATCAGCTCGCCGCCGCCCACACCTTTAACCACAACACCGGGTAGGCCACTTGCCGAACCAAAGACCTGCACATTCATAGCTTGACCAATGAAATTCTCCATCTTACCTGCCAACAATGTGGCCTCGGCCTTGCTGATCCATGGCTGAGCAATCTGCGCCGCATCACCATCCAGATTTTGCATTTGCGCGATGGCTCCGGCCAGATCACCGGAATCCAGTAAATTTTCGGCCTTCAGCACGGTTGCCTGTGTCTCCGTACCCGTGATCAGCTCCCCGTCTTTTTCG
Organism: Alphaproteobacteria bacterium; assembly: GCA_041583395.1. Taxonomy (GTDB): domain Bacteria; phylum Pseudomonadota; class Alphaproteobacteria; order Micavibrionales; family Micavibrionaceae; genus UBA6929. Next base: position 6,017 of record JBFHFW010000046.1, on the reverse strand, counting down.
ATTTGCAGCACTTCATTAAAGCGCGCTGCAGCCTTCTCCTTCACGGAAACATCTTCTCCGCGCAGCGAAGCCATCACAATGTCACCCGTCAATGAACGCAGCTCGACCCCCAGTCCTTCCGGTGTCAAAACACCGCTCTGGGCATGTGGAGCCAAACGATCGAGCGCCGCATTCAGCTCGACATTATCCTCACCCATCAAGGAGCGCAGCACTTGGTAATCATCGGCAAAAGACTCATTGCCGCGGTGCAAAGACCCACGGAATTTCGACATCGCCAGCAATAAAGCCGCAGCCCTCAAATCCTGAGACGGCACATTGGCAAAGCTTTGACCCAGCGCATCGCTTTCCACACGCGCGGCCTGCAAAGCCTCCTCAATGCTAATATCCGCATTATCCTTCGTCGCGCTCAAAGCACTCGCCAGATCAGAGGTCGATTGTGCCAACAAAGCCTGCCCGCCTTCACTCTCTGTCAGGCTTTGATAGCGCGCCAAGACACCCGCCAAAATCGGCGAGCCATCAAGCCCCGCCATTTGTTCCTCAAGCGCCGCCAAACGCGCAGACCAGTTTTCATTTTCAATCACAAATTTTTGGGCTTTTTCCTGCGTTTCCGCCAGCTTTTGCGCGATGGCCGCATCTACATTATCCGTAGCCTCAACCGCTTTTTCCTGCAAAGCGGCAATTTTCTGATCCAGATCTTTGGGCACCAATTTACCAAGCAAACCCTGTTCCTCTTTCACATCACCCATATCAATCTGCAACTGGCTGAGGTCATTTTCAATGACCCCCAAACGTGCTTCATCAAGAGGCTTTGGCGCTTGCTCCGCGCTTGGCAGCAACAACACCGCAACCGCGCCCGCGATTAAACCCAAAAGACCGGCATTCACCATGATTGATTTTTTCAACACGCGTTTCTCCATATTCGCTAATTCACTGCGCCACGCTTCATCCTTGGAAGCAGCAGGCTGTTGTTTCTTGATCAAAGCCGCTTTTAGAGGATCATTGTCCAAAGGCTTGGCCGTTTGTTGTTCGGCAGCGACACCCCCTATTATATCAGATAAATCGACATGATGTTCCTGCGCCGTGTTCAAAAGCAAAGTGCGCCGCGACGCCGGAATCGCATCGCGCTTTTTCCAGCCCTGAATAGTCGTCACCGCCACACCTGTTTTATTGGCCATTGGCCGGATACCGCCAAAGCGCTCGATAATTTCATTTGCATTTTGAATTGCTGCTTTTGAGTCACTCATCTCTACCACTTTCTTGTATAAGCCTTGTCAGACCGGCCTTATCGGGCGTCGGTGCGACAAAACATCCATTCCAGTTACCATTATCCACGCACTCTAACACGCTCTCGCTGATTGACAAGGCCTTTAGCCCCGCCAATTTTTCTTCCAATTTATAATCACGGATCAGGTTCATAAAAGCCTGCGCCGTACGTGCCGAGAAAAACACAACCATATCAATCGCGCCATCCTGCAAAGCCGCGAGCGTCGCCTCGCTGAACTGTGTGGCCTGCGTAGTTTTATAAACATGCAAAAGATCAACTTTAAAACCATGCCCCGCCAGTAAAACATGCAACGGCTTGGCGACATGCTCCCCGCGGACATGCAAGAGTGGTTTATTTTTATCCGTGCAATGATCCGTTACAAAAGCAACCATTTTCTCTGCATTTCCACCCGTTTCATACACCATCGTAAAGCCGCGCTCCTTAGCGACAGATTCTGTATGCGTACCCACGCAAAAAACGGGAAGATCACAGGTGCCTGCGCGCGCCACAAACACCTTCACTGCATGGGCGGATGTAAAAAGCAGCCCCTGATAAGCACTTAAATCCGGCACGTCAAAATCCAGAGCCTCGAAAGACAGCATCGGATCAACGATTGTTTTGTGCCCTAACGCTCCTAATTCTGCCGCATAAAGCCGTGCTTGTATTAATGGGCGTGTGATAAGGACTGTGCTCATGCGACTTGCTCGAATAAATCGGCAGGCACATGGGTTTTTAAACGTTGCGCCACGCGCTGCCCCAAAGCTTCAGCCTCTTGTACATTGCGCACTATGCTACGCTCTTCATCTCCATATTGCACAGAGCCATCCAGCGCCACAACGCTCACCCGCAAATACATTTGCTCCCCATCCAGCACCGCATGCGCCCCGATCGGCGTATGACACGAGCCATCCAACACCGCCAACGCCGCACGCTCAGCCTTCACCCGCAGTAAAGTCTCCTGACAATTAAGCGGTGCCAGTAAATCCGCAATCGCCGCATCGCCTGCGCGCATTTCAATCCCCACAGCGCCCTGTCCGGCGGCGGGCAGCATCACATCCTCGCTTAAAATCACATCGGCTTCATTCGATAGGCCAAGGCGGTTCAAGCCCGCCATCGCCAACAAAGTGACATCCACATCACCGCGCCGGACCTTTTCGATCCGAGTCCCGACATTCCCGCGCAAAGGCTGCACCTCCAGCGCCGGATTAAGGCTCAGTAAAAAAGCCTGCCGCCGCACCGAAGCTGTCCCGACCAACGCTCCCGCAGGCAAATCCGCAATGGTTGACACGGTCGAGCGATCCCGAAACAGCAATGCATCGCGCGCATCTTCACGCGGCAACATATGCTCAATCACCAAGCCCTCGGGCAGATGGGAATCCATATCCTTCATGGAATGCACGGCAATATCAACGCGGCCTGCCAGCAAAGCCTGCTCGATTTCCTTGGCAAATTGCCCCTTCCCGCCTTCAGAAGCCGACAAGCGCACCTCGCCATCACCGATCTGCCAATCGCCGGAGGTCAGAATTTCCTTCACTTCGATCTCCAGATCCGGCCACGCAGCCTGCAGCGCATCACGCACCATCCCTGTTTGCGTCATGGCCAGCTTCGATCCGCGCGTACCGATAATGATTTTTTTCAACTGAAATTCCTCACATACTCACCCCCCTGAGGTAGCATGAGGACGCGCATGAAACAAGCCTCTGAAATTATGATTGTACTAAAACAAGAGCAGGTTGCTCTTTGGTAGGCGCGATTTGTTTAATTACGTGATCTGTTTCGAGGTTTTTTATAAAATCAGATTCCAAAATTGCAGGCCAAGCCAGTGTATTAAAAGCCAAAGCAAGGCTAACAGGTATTGCATAAGCTTTAGCCTGAGCTTTTTTTACAATTGCAGCTCCTTCTTTCCTCTTTACACCCTGTGTACGTAAAATTTCATCCTGAATATCATGCTCTTGAACAGCTTTCCTCCACCCAACAAGGGTACCTAAAGCTGTAATTAGTACAGGGACTACTGTTTGTATATCGGATAAATTCTGCATAAATGCCACAACATGAGTAACAGCCATAGGAAATACCCCTGCTATGGACACAACCTTATCCTGACCATATTTTGCACAAAATCCTTGATAACTCATTATTTAAACCTCTACTTAAAATACCCAGAACTCTAACACCTCCAACACCAAAATTGCAAGAAAATTATGAAAATAAATGATCTCTTCAAACTTGCCCCTTTTCCAGCAATAGATTACAAACACATCCATGATCATTTTAGGGATAGAAACAAGCTGTGACGAGACCGCCGCCGCCATCGTGGATGATACCGGCACGATCCGCTCAAACCTCGTCTTGAGCCAGCTCAAAGAGCATGAGGCTTTCGGCGGGGTGGTACCCGAAATTGCCGCGCGGGCACATCTAGAGCATCTCGACACGCTCATCCGCGCCGCGCTGAGCGATGCAAACCTCACCCTTGATGATATTGACGGCGTTGCCGCCACCTGTGGCCCCGGCCTGATCGGCGGGGTGATGGTCGGAATGATGGCGGGAAAAGCTATAGCTGCGGCCAAAAACCTGCCCTTTATTGCCGTGAACCACCTCGAAGGTCATGCCCTGACACCGCGCCTCACGAACCAAAACCTCCAATTTCCCTACCTCCTTCTCCTTGTCTCGGGCGGGCATACGCAAATTCTGGTCGCCGAAGGCGTCGGGCGCTATAAACGCTGGGGCACAACACTTGATGATGCGGCGGGTGAATGCTTTGATAAGTCCGCCAAGCTAATGGGGCTTCCTTATCCCGGTGGCCCGAATGTCGAGAAAATTGCCAGTGAGTGCCAAAACCCAGCCGCAGCACTCGAGCGCTTCCCTTTGCCGCGCCCACTGATCAATAAAAACAAACATGACTTGAATGATCTCGATTTCTCGTTCTCCGGCCTCAAGACCGCTGTGCGCACCCATGTCGATAACCTCCCCGCCGGAGATTTAAGCCGCGCCGATATTGCCGATCTTGCTTATGCTTTCCAAAGTGCCACAGCTGAAATCCTTAGCCAGCGCGTAGAAAAAGCCCTCAAGCGCTTCCGTCAAACCTATAAAATCGACCAACCCGATCTGATCTTATGCGGTGGCGTGGCCGCCAATAAAACTATCCGCGCAGCCCTCGAAGCCTGCAACGCGACGCTTCACGCCCCCCCGCTTGAACTCTGCGGCGATAATGCAGCCATGATTGCATGGGCTGGGTTAGAGTGCCTGCGCACGGGACATAGCGACCCGCTTGATTTTAAAGCCCGCCCGCGCTGGCCTCTTGATCCAGAAGAAAACAGATAGCTCGAAAACAAGCTTATTTTAAGGGATAAATGGAACAAAAGAGACGATAATATCTGCACCAACATTTTTTTGATTTGCCTCTTTCACCAATTGTACGGCCGTTTCGTAAGCTGTTCCCTCAAGTAGTTTTATATTCACATTATTCATGTCGTTATTATCTGGATCAGTGATTGCCAAACGGTTATTGTTTTCCGCAGCCTGAATGGCGAGATCCGCAGCATGTTGGTTAAAGGACATGATAGAATATTGGGTAATATGCCCTTCTTCTGGAAACGCGGCATTTATTGCCAATAAATGCACCACTTCGTTAGCTGCACCGCGTGCTTCATATCTGGCATTATCCGCTGCGATTTCCTCAGATGTTTTTTCCTTTGGCGTACTATTTATATCTGACGAGCATTCCACCTCAAGGTCGGGATGTATGACACAATCCATGTCCTCACCAGAGGAATAGAATTGATATTGATATTGATTATGTCTATCTTTTGCCAATTTAACACGAATGTAATCTGTGCGCTCCCGATCGGGATTGAACATTTTCCATCTATTGTAATCATCTTCTGAGCCACCACATCCAGTCAGGGCAAGCGATAATGCGGCGGGAAGAAAAAGATTTTTTAGCATCGTATGTCTCTCTTAAAGGGGGAAGCTTATGAATGTTGCTATAAAAGCACTGTAATAAGCTATATTTTTGAATATGTCAATGAAGCTACGTGATTATCTTCCTCTCTTGATCCGACGATAGAAAAAAGGCATGGTGCAGGGATCAAGGCTTGATGTAATATAAGCACAATAGATCGCAAAATATGGAAGCCGCGATTAAGGAGAAAACATGAAGACAATCGGTGTAATAGGCGCAGGCGCATGGGGCACGGCTCTCGCTCAGGTTCTGGCTCATGGCGGGCGTAATGTGACAATCTGGGCACGCGAGCCCGAAGTCGCCGAGGCTATCAACACCCAACACGAAAACACAGTTTTCCTTAAAGGCGTACCACTAGATCCAGAACTCGCCGCCACAACCTTAATCGACGACATTGCCAATAATGATATCCTTTTGCTGGTTACACCTGCGCAGCATCTTCGTGCCTCTTTGGAAAGCCTTAAAGACCATTTGCGCGATGAACAACCGATCGTGATTTGCTCGAAAGGCATTGAGATCGGCACAGGCTTGCTGCTCTCCCAAGTGGCTCAGGAAGTTCTCGGCAAACATCCTGTTGCAATCCTCACCGGCCCGACATTTGCCAGCGAAATCGCCAAAGGCCTGCCAAGCGCGGTGACAATTGCTTGCACCGATGCGGATATGGCCAAAATGCTGCAAGATAATATCGGCGTCCCCAATTTCCGCCCCTATGCCACGGATGATGTCATCGGCACGCAACTGGGCGGTGCCATCAAAAACGTCATTGCCATTGCCTGCGGCATTATCACAGGC
>JBFHFW010000045.1:0-7670 GCA_041583395.1 Alphaproteobacteria bacterium | reverse complement strand
TTATCCATGAGAAAATAAAGGAAAGTGGAAGACTGAATACGACCCGAATAAATCACTTACGGCTGCTGTCTTTCGACCCTGACCGGGTTCGGCGAAACATCGCCCGCACCAGCCTTCCGCTGATTTATATAGGACGTCATCTGCGTGCAGGCAAGTCTTTTATAACCCTAAGACGCTTTTTCATTAATCACATGCACATCGCGCTGCGGATAAGGGATTGAAATGCCTTCCTTATCAAATGCAAGCTTGATAGCCTCGATTAAATCAAAACGCACAGGCCAGTAATCTGCTGTTTTCACCCATGGACGCACCACCAGATTAACGGAGCTATCTGCCAATTCCGATACAGCAATTTGCACGGCTGGCTCTTCCAAAACGCGTTCTTCTTTTTCAAGAACTTTGGCCAAAACACGCTTCACTTTCTTAAGATCATCGTTATAGCTCACCCCGATGATAAGATCGATGCGCCGTGTCTTTTTCGCGGAATAATTCGTAATCGTACCGGATGTAATTTTGCCATTGGGCACAATTACTTTTTTGTTATCACCGGTTTTAATATCGGTTGTAAAAATGGAGATCCCCTCGACAGAGCCAGATACGCCTGCAGCCTCGATAAAATCACCGATTTTGAAGGGGCGGAAAATAATGATCATTACACCAGCCGCCAGATTAGAGAGCGAGCTTTGTAGTGACAGACCAATCGCCAGACCAGCCGCAGCAATCACCGCCGCCAGTGATGTTGTCTCGATCCCGAGTTGTGAGAGCGCCGCAATCACAACGAATGTAATAGCTAAACCATAAAAGATATTACCCAAAAACGAGACCAACATCGGATCGACTTTGGATTTTTGCATCAGCGTCTTTATAAATCCGATTGCCACCTTGGCAGCCCAGCGCCCGATAACAAAAATCGCAATGGCAGCCAGAACCTTCAAACCATAAAGTCCCAAATAATCCAGTATCATATCTGTATCTAGTTTAATTTCCATCAATCGCTCCCTTACTGTTTGACTACCTCTAAAAAAGATCTTTTAGTGATACCGTCTTTATATCCTTGAATCAAGCCGCACACTCCATTACACCATACGCTCATGATCACAATGATATTTAAGATTATCCATCGTTTATCCCGCGCCGATATTATTTTTTACCTGATGCCGCCGCTGATGGTCTTGCTGGTGGTCGGTACGGTCGCCCAAAAGGACATGGGACTTTATGCCGCGCAGCATATGTTTTTCTCCTCCTTTTTCCTATGGCTTGGCGGTGTAATCCCCATCCCCGTGGGCTATAGCATCATGGGAGCACTCACAGTTTGCCTTACGCTCAAATTTATCTTCCACAGCTCGTGGGAATGGACAAAGTCCGGTATTATCCTGTCCCATCTTGGTGCGCTTATCTTGCTGGGTGGCGGCTGGATCACGGCACTCAACGCTAAGGAAGGCTATATCGCGCTACCCGAAGGACAAAGCACCTCTTATGTTTATGATTACCATCAGCGCAGCCTGTTCATTTTTGAAGATGAGCTATTGCGCTATGAAATACCCGCACAGCATTTAAAAACAGGGATGCAAAATCTGACGCTGCCTTTTACGCTGGATATCCTTGAAAACTGCACCAATTGTGCAATTACCAATGCCCCGACCGAAACAAACACACCCCGCCGCGCCATGGCTGCGTTTATGCAGCTTTCTACCAAACCCTCCGAGAAAGAGCCTGAAAACAACCTCACCGGCACGACATTTATGCTGGGTAATATAGACCCCGAAACTGACGGCCTTTATATTGCTTTTGAAAATATGCCCAAACCAATTACCCTTGATGTAAACGGTAAAAACTACAAAATTATCATGGGGCGTGCGCAGCGCCTCTTGCCCTTCACCATTACGCTTGAGGATTTCATCCGCACCACTTACCCCGGTACAAACAAGCCCAGCGCCTATAGTTCTGATGTCATTATAAGTGATGGTGATCAGACATGGCCGGTGCGGATCGAGATGAATAAGCCGCTGCGCTATAAAGGCTACACATTCTACCAATCCTCTTTCGAGCAAACACCGGAGATTGAGACAACCATCCTTTCCGTCGTTGAAAATAAAGGCCGCCTGTTCCCCTATATCGGTACGATTACGATCACACTTGGTTTGCTCTTGCATCTTTTGCTGATGACACGGAGGCGCAGATGAAAACACTCATTGCTTTACTTTTATTACTTGTTTCCTCGCTCAGCTATGGGGGGGATTTTGGCCTGATCGGCGTACAGCATCAAGGCCGCACCAAGCCGCTAGAGAGCTATGCCCGCATCATTCATAAAGACATCACGGGCAATGAAAGAGGTGCGCTTCAATGGCTGGCACAAACCTTGTTTGATCCGACCACTGCCGCGCAAGAACCGCTTTTTCCGATTAAAGATCCACTCATCAAACAACGTCTCTCACTGCCTGAAAAACAAAAACTTTTCAGTCTAATTGAACTGCAAAAAGCGATGATCTCAATCGCACCACAACTGGAAAAACTGCTGAGCGATCCCCCCAAAAAACCAAGCAAACAGGAACAGCGCCTGATCGAATTGCATGACCAAATGCAAGAGCTTAACCAACTCCTGCGCAGCTTTTCGGCGCTCTTACCCCTGAATATTGATATGCCTGCGGATTATCAGGATATCCCACCAACCTACCGCGCGCTTTTAGCTTACGAAAATGATATCAGGGAACAACTCAAAACGCTGATCCGTGAAAAAGGCGAAGACCCGACCCTTTATACGGATGATGAAAAGAAGCTCGCTTTCCTCGGCTATAGTTTGCAACAAATCGGCGCAAGCGGCATTGATAACCGTGTCTTGCGCGTCATCCCGGGCAGCGCCAACCCCGAGCATTTACTCGCCCCATGGGAAGCCATAACCAGCGGTGAAGCTTCTCCCGCAACGGCGCAACATTTTAAGATGTGGGAAGATATGATTGCGGCCTATCAAGCGGATCAAACCCTGCCCGAGATCAAAATCGATGCCCCGTGGCGTTTCCATCTGGAGCGGCTGACTGGCAGAATAAAGCCCTTTAATATCGCACTGGCGCTTTATGCTCTTGCGCTGCTGTTATATTTCAAACCGCGCTTCAGTATCCTCGCACTGGGCAGCGGCGCAGCCATCCATGCCATCGCCATTGTATCACGTATTATCATCCTCGACCGTCCACCCGTGGGCACGCTTTATGAGAGCGTCATTTTTGTCAGCCTGATCTGCGCATTCCTTGCCTTTCTTCTACGCCGTGCACCGCTGGCTGTTCCTGCCGGTGCGTTCACCGCTGCGCTCTTGCTTACCATCGCACCAGCTCTCCTTGGCAGTGGCGATAACATGGATATGCTGGTGGCTGTACTAAACACCAATTTCTGGCTGGCCACCCATGTGTTGTGTATCACAGCAGGCTATGGCGTATGTATTTTAACAGCAAGCCTTGCGCATATCGCGTTACTGCCGAACTATAAAAAACTGGCCGTGCCGATTTACAGGCTCTCCCTTGCCGCGCTCTTGCTCACGGCGTTGGGCACGGCATTGGGCGGTATCTGGGCAGACCAGTCATGGGGGCGCTTTTGGGGTTGGGACCCCAAAGAAAACGGCGCACTTCTAATCGTGCTGTGGCTGATATGGCTATTACATGGACGCTACAGTGGAAACCTCGATACACGTGCCTTTCATGCAGGCGTCGCTACCCTTAATATTATCGTGGCTCTCGCATGGTTCGGCGTTAATTTGCTCAGCGTCGGTCTGCACTCCTACGGCTTTACAACGGGACTGGCCACCGCACTCACCGCATTTTGCACGATAGAACTCATCATTATTGGCGTTTTATGGAGGCGCTATAAAAATGCATAGACTGATTAACCTTGCCATCATTATCATCATGGGACTGGCGGGCTACGCACTCGCCATCCATTTTGACAGCCAAAAACCGCCTGCAAACGCTACAAACACAGCTATACAAGCCGCGTCAAACCAGACAATCATCACACTTAAAAATCAAAAAGCACCCGACTTTTCTTTTACCGATATTAACGGTCAGCAATATACCCTCCGTGACTTCAAGGGCAAAAAAATCATTATCAATTTCTGGGCAACATGGTGCGCGCCCTGCATCCATGAATTCCCGCAGCTACTCGACATCGCCGAGGCTAATCCAGATGATCTTATTTTGATTGCGCTGTCCTCCGACATCAACGATGAAGCCATCCATAAATTTCTGGGCAAACTCGAAAAACAGCAAGATATTACATGGCAAGCCCCCAACATCCTGATTGCACGCGATGAAAAGCAACGCATCACACAAGGACAATTCCAAACCTATCGCCTACCCGAAACCTATATCATTGATAAAGAACAAAACCTTCATACAAAAATCATCGGTGCAAATTGGACATCAGAAGAATTTCAAAGAATTCTCAAATTAATCAAATAAAACCCATGACATCACACTTATATTCAGAGTAAAATCCTGACCTAAGGGATGCTGATTTTTACCCTAAAAACCATAAAAACAAAAATATTAAAGTAACCAGATATGCTGACACCTTATTCTAAAAAAGTCATTGAAACTCTTGGTAAAAAAGCACCAGAACCACAAAAGAAACTGGTCAAAGCGCTCACCAATGGTATCCCGCAAGAAGACGTTGAACACTTTGATGCCAAGCTCTTTGAAAACATGGTTCACGAGCAATGGAAACTGTCTCAAAGCCGTAAAACCGGTGAAATAAACATTAAAATCCGCGCACAATCCATGGAAGACAATGTGCGCCGTAAAACGGTTATTGATATTGTCGGCGATGACTTGGCTTTCTTCATAGATTCCATTGCTGCTACCATTAACGCAAGCAAATATCTGATTGATCTTCTAATACATCCCATATTCTACGCAAAATATTCAGACAAAGGCGTATTGGAAGATATTTCCACCTCCAATCACAAAGGCTATATCCGCCAGTCACATGTTCATCTCCATGTGCGGGATACATTATCGACTGAAGCTTTAAAGAAGCTTGAAAAAGAGCTATATGCCGCACTTTATGACGTCCAAATCGCCAATCAGGACTGGCAAGAAATGCTTGGGCGCCTCAAGGGAGCCAAAGATGAACTTGCAACAGCAAAAACCCCTTACACAAAGGCTGAAATTCAAAATTCCTGTGCCTTTTTAGAATATCTCTACGACAACAATTTTACGCTTTTGGGCTACCGGGAATATAAATTCAACGAAAGCCGAAAGGGCACCACAAGCCAAACCGTTTCCGAAAGAAATCTTGGTTTACTCCATGATGACAATCGTCCGGCCTATATCAGCGACAACAAAGAAGGCTTACCACGCAATTTGCAGGAATTGCGTAAAAGTCTGCCGCCTGTATCCGTATCCAAAACAAACCGCATTTCAACTGTTCACCGCCGCGTCCCGATGGATACGATTGCGATCAAAACCTACGATAAAAAAGGCAAGGTCGTTGGCGAAAAGCTCTTTATCGGTCTCTTTACCTCGGTCACATATTCACGATCCCTCAGCGATGTGCCATTTTTGCGTGAAAAAGTCGAAGAGATCATGAACATGTCGGACTTCCGTCCGGGTTCTCATGACCGCAAAGCACTGCGCCATATTCTCGAGAAATATCCGCGGGATGAACTCTTCCAGATTGATAACAAGCAACTTTACGAGATCTGCTTATCCATCTTACGCCTGCAAGAACGCCAGCGCATTGCGCTCTTCATGCGTACAGACCGCTTTAAACGCTATATTTCCTGTCTGGTGTATGTCCCGCGCGAACGCTTTGGCACCTTCTTGCGCAAGCAAATCACCGAAGTCCTTGAAAAAGAACTTAATGGAACCTGCGCAAGTTTTTACACGTCCATGGACGACTCAACATTTGCACGCGCTTTATTCCGCATCAATATTTCTCAAAACAATCCTCCAAAATACAAAGCCGCAGCTATTGAGGAAAAACTGCAAATCCTTGGACAAACATGGGCGGAACGTCTCTATGAATCCCTGACATCGACACTCGCGGATGAGAAAAAAATTACATCGCTTGCACTCAAATACGGTAAAGCCTTCCAGGTTGGCTACACCAGCCGTCATACGACTGCACAGGCATTAATGGACATCGAAAAAATAGAAAAAGTCCTGGAAACAAACCAACTGCAACTTGATCTATATCGCCCGCGCAATCTTGAGCCACATCAATTACGCCTTAAAGTCCATAATCCCGATGCGCCGCTAACTTTATCTGATGTGTTGCCCATCCTTGAAAATATGGGGCTGCGCGCTATATCCGAACTGCCTTTTGAAGTCTCACCCGACGGCACAGATAAAAAAGTCTGGATTCATGACTTCTTGCTCGAAACACCACACACGCAAAAACCCGTCGCAATCAATGCGGTTAAAGATAAATTCGAGAAGGCTTTCACGCAAATTTATTACCGTGTCATGGAAAGCGACAAGTTAAACAAATTAATCCTGAGTGCCGGCATGGAATGGCAGGAAGTGATTATCCTGCGCGCCTATGTCAGATATATGAAACAAGGCCGCCTGCCTTACTCCATCAGCTACGTACAAAATGCGCTAACTACACAAACCGCGATTGCAGGAAAACTCGTTAAACTCTTCTTGATTATGCACGACCCGAAACACGGAGAGACAAGAGAAAGCGATGCGCACAAACAAATCAGAGCCATCAAAAACGCGCTGCGCAAAGTTGAGTCCCTCGATCAGGATCGTATTATGCGTGCGGTTATGGCCTGCATTGAGGCCACATTGCGCACAAACTTCTTCCAAACAGATAAAGACGGTAACAAGAAACCTGTGCTCTCTTTAAAACTCGACAGCAAAAAAATCGGATTTTTACCCGATCCCAAACCCTTCCGCGAGATTTTTGTCTACTCGCCACGTGTCGAGGCTGTACATTTACGCGGTGATAAAATTGCCCGCGGCGGTTTGCGTTGGTCTGACCGCCATGAAGATTTCCGCACGGAAGTCCTTGGCCTCATGAAAGCACAAATGGTGAAAAACTCGGTGATTGTGCCTATGGGTTCAAAAGGTGGCTTTGTTGTTAAAACACCAACGCGCAACCGCGAAGAATTCATCGCCGAGGGCATTGAATGCTACAAAGCTTTCTTGCGCGGCTTGCTGGACATCACCGATAACCTCAAAGGTACAAAAGTCATCCCACCCAAAGATGTTGTCCGCCGCGATGGCGACGATCCTTATTTGGTGGTGGCTGCTGATAAAGGCACGGCGACATTCTCCGATATTGCCAACAGCCTCTCCGAAGAATATGGTTTTTGGATGGGTGATGCCTTTGCCTCCGGCGGCTCGGCAGGCTATGACCACAAGAAAATGGGCATTACCGCACGTGGCGCATGGGAATCTGTGAAACTTCACTTCCGCCAGCTCAACCACAACACACAAGCACAACCTTTTGATGTCGTTGGTGTCGGTGATATGGGGGGCGATGTGTTTGGTAACGGCATGTTGCTTTCCGAACATATTCGCCTCATCGGTGCCTTCAACCACTTGCATATTTTCTGTGATCCTAATCCTGATACCGAAAAATCCTACAAAGAGCGCCAACGCCTGTTCAATGGTGTCATGGGATGGGATCAATATAACCCCAAATTACTCTCCAAAGGCGGGTGTATTTTCTCA
>JBFHFW010000044.1:0-7719 GCA_041583395.1 Alphaproteobacteria bacterium | reverse complement strand
TGCGTTGCCAGTATTGGGCGTCATCGAGATTACGAGACGAGGTTGTGTTGCAAGCATTCAGGGCAACAAGCGTAACGGCGGTAATGGTTAGTGTTTTGATGGGTAGCATGGGAAAGAAATTCCGAATCTGATTACTGATCCTATTTTAGCAATTCAGGATGTGTGTCTCAATGAGCGTGATTATTCATCCACTGTTTCTTGCACAGGTTTTTCCCACCATGTTTCCAGCACTGCGCCATAAAGCGGTGTCGTATCCGGATGCTGGAGCTTGCTCCAATAGGCGACATAGTCTTTTCCTGCATAGGTAAGCGGGATCATGTAATGACCTTTGAGCAGGAGTTGGTCGAGCTTTTGTGTACGGCTAACGAGTTCTTCGCGGGTTTTAGCTTCTGCGATAGAGGCGGCTGTTTCGTCAATTTCAGCTGTGCAAATACCGGCAAAGTTCCAGCGTGCAGGTGTATTGGCGGATTCGCAGCTCCAATACAGCATTTGCTCTGTCCCGGGGGAAAGAGTCGAGAGCCAGAAATACAGCGTCATATCAAAATCATACTCATTGAGGCGGGAGAGGTAGGCGGCGCTATCCATTACGCGGAGATTGGCTGTGATGCCCATTTTTTCCAGACTGCGTTTGAAGTGCAGCGCCAGCTTTTCATCTTCCGGTGCGCCGAGGAGAATTTCAAAATTGAAGGCTTGGCCGCCCTTCATGCGTTGGCCGTTTTCAACAATCCAGCCCGCATCATTGAGGAGCGCATTGGCTTTACGGAGATTTTCGCGATAGGTTTTCGGTTCAGAGTTCTTGAGGGGGGCGGCCAGTTCAGAATTGGGGAAGTAGCTATCAATCCTTTTATAGCGCCCGTGGAAGAGATTTTTATTCGCCCACTCAAAATCAAAGAGCAAGCTCAAAGCCTCACGCACGCGGATATCGTCAAAAGGGGCGCGGCGCGTGTTGTAAATGAAGGAGCGTACGCGTTCCGGTCTGCCATGGGGGATAGCTTCGGTGATGATCTCGCCTGCTTTGACGGCGGGGAGGTCTTGATAGCTGCTCGCCCATTTTCCGGCATCCCATTCACGGCGCAGATCGATATCACCGCTTTTGAAGGCCTCGAACGCGACGGTGTCATCGCGGTAATAATCGTATGTAATGGTATCATAATTATAATGCCCGATGCGGGTCAGGTGCTCTGCTGCCCAGTAGTTTGGATCACGTTCATAGGTGATGGAGCGCCCGGCATCGATTTTGGTAATGCGGTAAGGGCCGCTGGTGTTCGGGATATCCAGTGTTGTGGCGTCGAATGTTTTGCCTTCCCAATAGGCTTTAGAGAGCACAGGCATCAGTGCCAAAATCATAACCGTTTCCTGATCATAACCCTCACCGAGGATAAAATGCACGGCGGCGCCATTATAGGTGATTTCGGCGTTCTCAACCAGTTGATAAATGCGGCGCATATTGGGGCGACCGGATTCTTTTAAGGTATGGAAGGAAAAGAGGGCATCTTCGGCAGTGATTGGCGTGCCGTCATGAAAACGTGCTTTGGGGTTAATAAAAAATGTAATCGCCGAGCGATCATCGGCGACTTTTACACGCTCAGCGATAAGGGGGTACATGGTAAAAGCTTCATCCCAAACGCGTGCCATCAGGCGGTCATAGGTGAGGTTTAAACCTTGAGCCACTTTGCCTTTGATGGAATAGGGGTTCAGTGTGTCAAAGGTGCCGATCGCGCCATAGGTAATATGCCCACCTTTGGGCGCATCGGGGTTAGCGTAATCAAGATGCGCGCTCTCGGCTGTGTATTTCGGTGCGCCATGCATGGCAAGACCATATGGAGACTGAGCTAAGGCTGCTTGGTTGAGTAGAAGAAAGATTATAAAGAGCAAATACCGCATATGTTTTTTAAGCATGGATAAGCGACTAATGCACATGGATATTTGCATTTGTGAACGTTTATTTTTATTTTTCAGAATACTTGTATTTTTTGTTTTTTTTCTGTAGTATCCCTCATGTCAGACTAATAATTGGGTGAACAATATGAGTGATAGCAATCAGATATCTGGAGAGGCAGAAGCAAGGGTGCGTACGGAGCGCGCATTGGGCGAAATCTCTGCGCAAATGAAATCTTTGTGGCAGGATAGCCATGATGTGAGGTTGTGCGTAGATGTTTTGGATCAAGTCTATCTTGATGTTCTTGATCATTGGTTTACGCATAAATTTTTGACTGGTATTGAGGTCGAAGGGTACTCACCTGAATTAATGGGGCAATTTAAGCGTCCATATTGTTTTGATGTTATTAAAAGCGATTATGCAGAGCGTGAAGATTTTTTCTTTTTGGATGATCTTGAGGATGTTGATGAGGCTGCAGAAAGATTCCTGTGTTATATTGATGACCATTATCAGGGGTTATCATTGGTTGCCGCTGATCAGCGGGCGCCTGCAGAAGATCATTATCAAAAATACATCGAGCAGTTTTCACAAGATATTTATAATATCGTAGATCAGAAGAGCCTTGATTCTTCAGCTTTTTTATATGTTATTCATGCTGCGTATCTTAACGTTGCATGTGATCACTTGGAGAGTGTTTTCATGAGGCAAAACATGCCTTTTGATCGTGATTTTATGCAAGATTATGCCGAGTATATTGTTTTTTCGGAGCGTGAATTATATGAAGCAGATTTTTGGTCTGCAAAAGATGATCATGCTATCATTGCTGGATACCAAGAATATATACGTTCTTTGCCGCCCAAAAGCCGGTTGTCTCTCGTTCCGTCTTAATCCTCGAACCGTCCTAGGAAATCGGCATATTTCATTTGTGGGCGAGGCCCCATATGACCGATGACCTCGGCGGCGGCGAGGGCTCCGAGTTTGCCGCAAATTTCCAAAGGCATGCCCTGCGTAAGGCCGTATAAAAATCCTGCGGCAAATTGATCGCCTGCGCCTGTGGTGTCGATGACTTCATCAACGGGGGCGGCCTTGATGGTGATGGTTTCATGGCGGTTGCGGATAACGGCGCCTTTTTCGCTGCGGGTCATGACGGCGATTTCAACATGGTTGCTGACCTTTTCCGCGGCTTCTTCAAAGGTGCTGACTTGATAAAGGGAGCAAATTTCTTCTTCATTGGCGAACAGGATATCGACATGTTCTTCGATCAGTTTCAGGAAATCCTCGCGGTGACGGTCAACGCAAAATGGATCTGATAAGGTCAGGGCAATGCGGTGGCCTGCTTCATGGGCATATTCAGCGGCGGTAAAGAATGCGCGCTTGGCTTGCTCACGGTCAAAAAGATAGCCCTCAAGATAGGTGATCAGGCCTTGATCAATGAGGTCTTGATCAATATCAGCTGCTGTGAGTTCTACACTTGCGCCGAGGAATGTGTTCATAGTGCGCTGCGCATCGGGTGTCACAAGGATCAGGCAACGCCCCGTTTTTCCGCCCATGATAAGAGGCTGGGTATTAAATTTGACGCCCATTGAGCGAATGTCATGCTGGAAGACACTGCCGAGTTGATCCTGTGCGACTTTGCCAATAAAGCCTGCTTTTCCGCCGAATGATGCGAAACCGGCAATGGTATTGGCAGCACTACCACCGGAGCTTTCAATGCCGGGACCCATTTGTTCATAGAGTTGTTCGGCGCGCTCATCATCGATTAGGGTCATTGCCCCCTTTTCCATGCCGTATTTTTGGTGTTGGTCATAGATAAAGTTATCTTCGGCTTGTGTTAGAACGTCAACAAGCGCATTTCCAACAGCAACAAGACCAAGTGGGGGCGTAGACATGGGTGAAATCCTTGATTTACTTTCTTCAGTTGCGTTGATTTAAGCATATCTTTGGGCTAAATCTATAGGCAAATCTAGTGAAAGGCGCAGTTTATGCCCATGAAAAAATCTGAATCCAGTAAAGAAGATATTGTGCGCGTGGCGCTTAATCTCGCCGAAGATCGTGGTTGGGGTACTTTGACGCTCGCCGATATCGCAGAAGAGGCGGGTGTAACGCTTGCTGATATGCAGGGGTTTTTTGAGGATAAAACCGATATTTTAATGGCGCTGGGCAAGATGATTGACCATCAGGTGCTGGAAAATATTGGTGAGCTGGATGATGAGATGTCCGAGCGTGATCGACTGTTTGATGTGCTGATGGAGCGCTTTGATGTTCTTAATGAATATCGCGGCGGTATTTTGGCGATTTTGCGCAGTTTGTGCTGCGATCCGGTGTCAGCTGTCATTAGCTTGCCGCATTTGGCGCGTTCGATGGCGTGGATGCTGGAGGCCGCAGGAATTGAAGCAACGGGCGTTAGCGGAGCAGTGCGGGTGACCGGTCTGACAGGTGTTTACCTGAAAGTGCTGAAGGTCTGGAAGGATGATCATAGTCCTGACATGGTCAAGGTTATGGCTGCTTTAGATAAAGATTTAGGGCGTGCGCAGAGTTTTGTTGATCTTTTGAGCTTGTAGGCTTATAAGGTCTGCATGGACTACGAAGCGTATTTTCAGAGTAAGATTGACGGGATTAAGAGCGAGGGACGTTATCGCACTTTTGCCACGATGGAGCGTATGGTCGGGAAGTTCCCAAGAGCGCTTTATCATGCGCCTGATGGTACGCAAAAAGAGGTTACAATTTGGTGCTCGAATGACTATTTGGGCATGGGGCAGCACCCCAAAGTACTAGCAGCAGCGAAGGACGCATTAGATAATGCAGGCGCTGGTGCGGGCGGTACGCGCAATATTTCCGGCACAACACGTTACCATGTCGAGTTAGAGCAAAGTGTTGCCGATCTTCATAACAAAGAGGCGGGTCTTGTCTTTTCATCAGGCTATATCGCCAATGAAGGGGCTTTGAGCACGCTGGGTAAATTAATGCCGGGCTGCATTATTTTTTCCGATGCGATGAACCATGCATCGATGATCCACGGGATTAAGAGCTCTGGCTGTGAGAAGCACGTGTATCGCCATAATGATATGGCGCATTTGGAAGAGTTACTGAGAGCTGCGCCTGTGGGTGCGCCTAAAATTGTGGCATTTGAGTCCGTTTATTCTATGGATGGTGATATTTGTCCGATGCTCGAGACGATTGAACTAGCCGAGAAATATGGCGCGATGACTTATCTGGACGAGGTTCATGCGGTTGGTCTATATGGTGCGCGCGGTGGCGGCGTTGCCGAAGAACGCGGCTTGATGGATCGGATTGATATTATCGAGGGCACCTTTGGTAAGGCTTATGGTGCGATGGGTGGCTTTATTACCGGTAAGCGCGTGATACTTGATGCGATCCGTAGCTTTGCTTCAGCTTTTATTTTTACGACGAGTTTACCGCCTGCTGTACTTGCGGCTGCGCGGGCATCGGTTGAGCATCTAAAAACCTCAACAATCGAGCGTGAAACCATTCATAAAAATGCGGCTTATTTAAAGCAACTTTTGAATGAGGCAGGCTTGCGTTTCCTTGATGGTCCCAGTCACATTGTACCGTTGATTGTCGGTGAGCCGACATGTTGCAAGGAGCTCACCGATATTTTGATGGATCACTATGATATTTATGTGCAGCCCATCAATTATCCGACTGTTCCCAGAGGTACAGAGCGCTTGCGTTTGACGGCCTCCGCCGTTCATACATTCGAAGATATCGAACGCATGGTGTTTGTTCTTAATGAGCTATGGAACACCAACCACGCGCTTATGGATTTGCGGCGGGGATAGCGTTACGATTTATCCTAGGTATAGGCTGCAATAGAGGCCTTTATCAGAATACCCGGTTTCGCCGAGGCAACTGCGTCTTTCAAAACCATGTGTCCAGCCCTCGGCATCATCATTCCCATGATAATCCCTGTCGGCTCTGTGTAAATCCGTATCGGGAAAGGCCGCGGTCAATGCATCTTCTGAAATATCGCATCCCCAGTTTCCATTGGATACGGTGCTTCTATTTGTTGTGTGAGATGAACCTATTAGGGGGCGCCGATTTGGGGTATCAAAATCATTAAAATCTTGCATGAATTTACTATCTTTAGCCATGTTTTTTAATCCTTATTGTTTTGATTAATGACCTAATCATAATTTAATTTTACATAAAATACAAGAAAATATAGTAGGTTGGTTTTAAGTGTTTGAAATAATTTATTATTTCTGGTAAATCCTGTCCTTAGAAGGAGAGTTGGTGGGTATTTTGTGCGATGATATTGCTCAATTCTATATGAGCTTATGCGGAGGAAGGGTGCAAGGAAAAGAGGGCGGTGCTAATTTAACATCAAGCTGTGAAATTAACGTTTGTGCCTTTGGTGCCGCTAATCGGGGCGGAGAGCGTTGATTGTTCGAGGATGTTAGCCATCATTTGTGCTTGATCTGCATTATGCTTGATGCTCGATAGCAGTACGTTTTGCTTTGTGATTGCTGATTCAGCCGCCATTGTTGCGGGGATATCCATACCTATTTATCTCTCCCTTTATCGTTCTTCTTTGAGTATGACGGGGATTTTCTTAAGATACCATTAAGAATTTAACATTTAAGGATAATTTTATGCAGTATTCGGGTGGTCAGTGGATTGTTAAGGCTTTGGAAGCGCAAGGTGTGAAGCGCGCATTTTGTGTGGCGGGAGAGAGCTATCTGCCTGTTTTGGATGCGTGTTTGGATTATCCGGCGATGGAAGTCGTCACCTGCCGTCAGGAATCCGGTGTAACTTTTATGGCCGAGGCTTATGCGAATGTAACCGGAGAGGTCGGTGTGGCGATGGTCACACGCGGGCCGGGGGCTTGTAACGCGTCGATTGGTATTCATACAGCGCATCAATCCTCAACACCGCTTGTGATGTTGGTAGGGCTGCATTCGATGAAAGATCGCTCGAAGGAGGCTTTTCAAGAGTTTGATTTGCCGCAAATGTTTGGCTCGCTTTCCAAATGGGCAGCGGTGATTGATCAAACGGCGCGGATACCGGAATATATTGCGCGTGCCTTTCATATTGCGCGCTCTGGTCGTCCGGGGCCTGTTGTGTTGGGGTTGCCTGAGGAAATTTTATCCGATGTTTGTCAAGATTTGGCGCTGCCGGTGATTAAGTCCGCCACGGTACAGCCACAAGAAGAAGATCTAAAAGCATTACAAAACATGTTGTCCGGTGCCAAAAAGCCGCTTGTTCTTGTTGGAGGTGGTGGCTGGAGCGATGAAGCCTGTGCGGATATGCAAAGCTTTGCCGAGGCTGCGGGGCTACCCGTTTCGACTTCTTTCCGTCGTCAGGATCTTTTTGATCATAATCATGCCAATTATATCGGTGAAATGGGGACAGGGCCTAACCCCGCGCTGGTGCAGCGCTTTAAGGATGCGGATGTTGTGCTGGTGATGGGTGCGCGTCTGAGTGAGATTACAACGCAAAATTATACAATCTTCCCGAAGGGGCAAAAAATTATCCATGTGTATCCAGATGCTGCAATATTCGGGCAAAGCATGATGCCGGATCTGGCGATTGAGGCTGATCCCGCCGCAGTTGTTGCTGCATTGGCGAGTGGTTCTTATGCGATTGATGGCTCTGCTTGGGCGGATTGGCGTTTGGAGGCGCGCGCGGCCTATGAAGCATGGAGCGCGATTGATGAGGATATTGCGCATGATGCGGGCTGGCAGGGCGCGGATATGACACAAATTTTTGCGCATATTCGCAAGACCTTACCGGATAATGCGGTTGTGACAACCGATGCCGGTAATTTTAGTGGCTGGTGCCAGCGTTATCTGCGCTATGGTCGCCCGGGGCGTTTGTTG
>JBFHFW010000043.1:0-7739 GCA_041583395.1 Alphaproteobacteria bacterium | reverse complement strand
GGTAACAGGCATCACGGTGATCTCTGATCTCGCAATTGCTGTGGTCATCGGCGTGATTGTCTCCGCCCTTGTTTTTGCATGGAAATCAGCAAAACAAATCCATGCCGAGGAAAGCATCAGCCCCGAAGGCCATAAAATCTATATGCTGCACGGCGCACTCTTTTTTGGCTCCATCAGCCATTTCAAAGACATTTTCATCCCTAAGGACGACCCCGGCCATGTCGTAATTGATTTCCGTGATGCCCGCGTATGGGATCATTCGGCGTTGGAAGCTATTGATGCTTTGGCAACAAAGTACACTGATCTGGGGAAAGAGCTCCACCTTGTGCATCTCAGCGAAGACTGTAAGCTCCTCCTCACCAAAGCCGCGGATCTGGTCGAGGTTAATTCAATCGAAGATCCGCACTACCGTGTCGTCGTTGATTATGCACGGGAGGTTGAGGCGAAGGGGTAGGGTTTGGAGCTTAGGCTAAGTTATTTTTTCTTCTCGGAAATTGCTTGAGGAAAAAAGGGAACGGAAAAACTAACCCTATTCATTGCCTCTTGTGAGGATGATTGAGATTTTCCTACATTGGCCTCAACAACTTTGATTAAACCAGCTTTTTTATCACTGGAATTTTCGGATGAAGTTGTAATCGATAAATCAAACTCAATATTGCTATTGCCTAATAAGGAATCTTTTTCATCTATTTTTGCTGGCGCAATTGGATTATTTTTTATTTCATCGTATATACGCGCTTTTGCATCCTCTATGCCCATACAAATTTCATAAATTGTGTTGGAAATAAAGTCCTTTAGCTCCATGACTAATATCCTTTAAGCATCCACATTACGGACTTTAAGCGCATTATCCTGAATGAAGGCGCGGCGGGGTTCGACGACATCACCCATCAGGGTCGAGAAAATATCATCGGCCTGCGCGGCATCATCAACGGTTACTTGCAAGAGCGTACGCACATTCGGATCAAGCGTGGTTTCCCAAAGCTGATCGGGGTTCATCTCACCCAGACCTTTATAGCGCTGGATCGCGAGGCCTTTGCGGCCATGCGCCTGAATAACATCATAAAGAGCTGCGGGGCCGTTGACGGCCTCGATCACTTTATCGCCCTCGCGGATTTCTGCTGCGTGCTCAAAACCTTCTTGCAGCCATTCCAGAGCATTATTCAGACGAATTGCATCGGGCGAACGAATTTGATCCGCGCTTAAACGTACGGATTCGGTAATCCCGCGCAAAGTGCGTTTGATCACATAGCCACCCACGGGTGTAAATTCAGCTTTCCATGCGCGCTCTTTTTCAGAAGCTAATCCATTGAGGCGGGCGGCAATGCGTGTGGCGGCTTCTTCACCTTTGGCAGGATTATCGGCAATCTCCGGATCGAAGGCACCGGCAATGGCGGCTTGTTCGACAACGCTACGATCTTCAACCTTATGCATCAGCGCACTGATCGAGCCCCGCAAAGCGCGCGCGCGCATCAACATATCGCGCAAATCATTGCCCGAGCGCGTATGCCCCGTACCGTCAACCAGTACGACATCATCAAGTACCGCATCGATGAGAAAGTCTTCCAGTCCGCGCTCGTCTTTCAAATAAAGCTCGGAGCCTTTACCGCGTTTCACCTTATAAAGTGGTGGTTGCGCAATATAGAGATAGCCACGCGCGATAATTTCCGGCATATAGCGGAAGAAGAAGGTCAGGAGCAATGTGCGAATGTGTGAACCGTCAACATCCGCGTCCGTCATGATGACAATCTTGTGATAGCGGCATTTATCGGCATTAAATTCATCAGGGCCAATGGATGTACCCAGCGCGGTAATGAGTGTGCCGATTTCTTGTGAGCCAAGCATGCGGTCAAAGCGTGCGCGCTCGACATTGAGGATTTTCCCACGTAGTGGCAGGATCGCTTGGTTATGACGATCACGGGCTTGTTTAGCCGAACCACCCGCGGAATCACCCTCCACAATGAAGATTTCGGAAATTGCGGGATCTTTGGATTGGCAATCTGCCAGCTTCCCGGGCAGGCTTGAGACATCCATCACACCTTTGCGGCGGGTCAGCTCAC
The DNA here is from genome assembly GCA_041583395.1 of Alphaproteobacteria bacterium. Classification (GTDB taxonomy): domain Bacteria; phylum Pseudomonadota; class Alphaproteobacteria; order Micavibrionales; family Micavibrionaceae; genus UBA6929. Next base: position 5,679 of record JBFHFW010000043.1, on the reverse strand, counting down.
GCGCTCTGCGGGCGGCTTCGCGCGCGGTAGCGGCTTCAACAATTTTGCCAACGATTTGTTTACCTTCGGCCGGATGTTCTTCCAGCCATGTGCCCAGATGTTCGGCCACGGCACCCTCAACAACAGGACGTACTTCGGAAGATACAAGCTTATCTTTGGTCTGGGAAGAGAATTTCGGGTCAGGTACTTTGACCGAAAGCACACAAGTCATGCCCTCGCGCATATCCTCACCAGTCAGCTTGACTTTCTCTTTCTTGAGCAAGCCTTTTTCCTCGGCATAGCGCTGAACGACACGTGTGAGAGCACCGCGGAAACCCGCCAAGTGGGTACCGCCATCGCGCTGCGGGATGTTGTTGGTAAAGCACAACATTGTCTCGTGATAGGCATCTGTCCACTCAAGCGCGGCCTCAACGGTAATCTCGGAGCCCTCGTCATACGCGGTAATCCCGACACGCGGAGAGATCGGTTTTTTATTACGATCCAGATACTCGACAAAGCTCTCGATCCCGCCTTCATAATAAAGCTGAACCTCTTTGTGATCTTCGGTATTTTCGGAGCGATAGTCGCTGAGGTAAATATTTACACCGCTATTGAGGAATGCGAGTTCGCGCAGACGATTTTCAAGTGTCGTAAAACTAAACTCGGTCATTGTAAATGTTGCGGGCGAGGGCAAAAATGTTACCGTTGTTCCGTTGCGCTCGCCTTCATCAAGATCGCGAATAGGCCTGAGGTCATCACCGGCCTCACCACCCTTAAAGCGCATCGTCCATTCTTTGCCTTCACGACGAATCGTTAGATCCAAGTACTCGGAGAGGGCATTCACCACCGATACACCCACACCGTGCAAACCACCGGAAACCTTATAGGAATTATTATCAAACTTACCGCCCGCATGAAGCTGCGTCATGATCACTTGCGCGGCGGAGACTTTTTCTTCCGGATGCTCATCGACCGGAATCCCGCGGCCATTATCCTTAACCGTTACAGAACCATTGGCGTTCAAAATCACATCAACACGGTCGCAATGCCCCGCCAAGCTTTCGTCAATCGCGTTATCGACGACCTCATAGACCATGTGGTGCAAGCCTGTGCCGTCATCGGTATCGCCGATATACATGCCCGGACGCTTGCGCACAGCCTCCAGCCCGCGCAGCACTTTAATGCTGTCCGCGCCATATTCCTCTGCACCATTATTCACTGCTTCGGTTGCTTCACTCATACTCTCTCAAAAGCCTTTATTTTCTCTGGTTTTTACTGTCGTTTTTATATAGCATAGCCCTGCACAAGAAGACAGTAAAAACCCCGTTTTATGCAGGGATTTTTGAGGCCCTAACCCATTGATAAAAAAGATAAATGAATAATAGTATTGAAAAACTTTTGCGTCCGCATTTCAGAACCATCAAAGGTTATGTTTCCGCAGGCATGGAATCGGATAAAACGGCGGAGAAAATCTTTCTCAATGCCAATGAAAACCCCTATCCTCTACCGGGGCTCGAGCATTATAGCCGTTATCCCGAGCCTCAACCTGTTGCACTGTTGCAGGCTTATGCGGAGACTTATGGTGTAGCGCCCGATCAGATTTGCGCGACACGCGGTGCGGATGAGGCGATTGCTCTACTGACCAGACTTTTTTGTGAGCCGCACAAGGATGCTATTTTGATTACCCCGCCGACATTCGGTATTTATGCGCATGATGCGGATGCGATGCCCGTTGATATTATCACAGTGCCTTTTTTAGAAGAGGGCGGTGAATTTGTGCTGGATATTGACGGCATTCTCGCGGCGCCGCGTGCCAAGCTGATCTATCTATGTTCGCCCAATAATCCGACGGGACATAGCTTGCTGATTGAAGATATGCGCCGCATTTGCCGCGAGACTGAGGGCGAATCTATTGTCATCGTTGATGAGGCCTATGCCGAATTTTCTGCGCAAGACTCCATGGTGCAATATCTGGGTGAGCACCCCAATATGATTATCCTACGCACGCTCTCCAAATCCTACTCACTAGCGGGTGCACGGATGGGATGCTTGATCAGCAGCGATGCAGAGTTTATCAAAGCGGCGCGCAGCAAAGCGATTGACACCTATCCATTGCCTGTAGGATCGATTGATGCGGCGATCAAGGCGCTGGGTATGCGGGATCAGGTACAAAAAAACATCGCTAAAATTCTCGTTGAGCGTGAACGTTTCCGCGCAGCTCTGCAGGCGCATGAAAGCGTTACCCATATTTATCCCTCCGATGCGAATTTTTTATTGGTTAAAATGGAGCGCGCGCGGGAATTTTATCAGTTTTGCGCGGCACGCAATATCCTGCTGCGTGATTTTAGCGCTCAGTCAGGTACTGAAAACTGCCTGCGTATCTCTGTCGGCACACCAGAGGAAAATGATGCTGTGCTAGAAGCATTACAGCAATTTTAAGCCATATAAATAATTTGACGTAATAATGTTTCTGCATTAAAACAGCTTAGATCAAACATGAGCAAGGATGAAAATGGCAGACCAAATACTAACACAGCACAATATCGCAGATATTTTTCAAAACGCTGCAATAGACTTCCATGTCTTCAGCTTTACAGGTCTCTACCAAGCGGATGATCAACAGCTTTACGCAGCTTTTAATGAGCGCAGCAAACTGGGAAACAACACACAAAACACGATTTTCTCTACACTCGATAATTTGGAAAATGCCCTGCACCATATAAATAGCTTGGAAGAACCATCAAAACTACTCCTTGCAAGACACCTATTTAGTATTGGGCAAAAAAAGACCATGGAAATTCTTGCACAAGGGCACGCATTGATAAGAATTCATGCTGAAGACCCTCAACATCCAGCAGTCATTGATAGTTTAAAAAATCAAGACGAGCATCAAAAGCATTTTCAAAATGCGCTTATGCAACTTCCCCATCCCTAACCTCGAAAAACTGCGCACGATCTTGGATAGCATCGAAGAGGTTGATATCTGTACCCGTGAGCCAGACCTGCCCGCCCAGTTCCTGCAATAAATTATAAAGGGCAGCGCGGCGGCCTTCATCGAGATGGGCGGCGACCTCATCAAGTAGTAATATAGGCGGTGCACCGCGTTCAGCCGTAATCAAGCGCGCGTGGGCGAGGATAATGCCAATCAGTAGTGCTTTTTGCTCACCGGTCGAGCACTGATCCGCTGCCATATCTTTGGCCGCATAGCGCACTTGTAAATCTCCCTTATGCGGACCGGTTGCCGCACCGCCCGTCAGTGCATCACGCGTACGGCTCTCGCGGAGTTGATAGGCAAAGAGATCTTCGACTTCTGCTGCCGGTGTGCGGGTCAGTAATTCCTCGATTGTTCCTGCGGCGCGTAAATGTGCCAAGGGGAAATGCTCGGTTTGGGCACTCTCGCACGCGGCTTGCAGGCGCTGCACAAATTCAAGGCGTGCGGCGGCAATCGCAATACCTGCTTCACTCATTTGCGCCTCTAAACTTTGCAGCCATACGGGCTCATCCTTGCCCTCGCGCAGGAGTTTCGAGCGCTGGCTCATCGCATTTTCGTAGCGTGCCACGCGCCCCGAATGCCCCGGATCAAAGGCAAAGATCAGGCGGTCGAGAAATTTGCGCCGCTGGCTGGCAGAATCAATAAAAAGGCGATCCATCTGCGGCGTTAGCCACACACACGCCATATGCTCGGCCAAAGCGCTCTGACCGCTCGCATTTTCGCCGTTAATGCGCACGACGCGCTTTTCTTTGCCTGCTTCCAGCCCTGTACCCAGCCGCATTGTGCCGTAATCGGTTTGCACATCGGCAGCTACTGCCCATGGCGCACCAGCGCGCTGGCACTGGATCTCCGTATTTTTTGCACCGCGCAGACCCCGCCCGGGGGAAAGAAGTGATATGGCTTCCAAAACATTGGTTTTCCCCGCACCATTTGCCCCATAAAGCACGATCAAACCGGACGACAAATCCGTTAGCCGTGCGGATTCATAGCAGCGAAAATTCGATAAAATAAGGGAAGAAATGAAACTCATACCCCGAGCCTAAAACATCCTAAAAGATCTGAAAACCGCTAAACGTACGTCCTTTAGAAGATGCACACACAAGAAAAATTCCATAGTAGAAACAAATTTAAATTATTGATAAATATACATAATGTATAAAATATATACTTATGGTTATGTATTATATAACCATAATAGCGCTATTTTTGCGCGATTGCAGATAGAAAAACAAACACAACCAATGATAATATGTAAATATAGAATATGTAACAAACTTAAATCAAATTATATTTATAATCGTTTTCGTTACTTTTCAAAGCGGCCAGAAGCAAAATAAGAAATGCACCGCTGGAACGCTAAGCCAGAGAACGAAATGGATCGACTATAAAAATAATCCAAGCTTAAGGGGAAAAGAGATAAATGTTAACGATGCTATTTCAAGACGTATCATCAAATGATAACACGGAAATGACTGCACCGGTTATTCTAGAACAACGAATGATGCCACAAGGAACAATCTCAGATCCAAACAAAGAACCAGACCCAACAGGGCCTGGCTTTTGTCGTTAGGAAGGGAGTCTATAAATTTTAAACCCGCAGAGGCATCAAGACATAAAGCGAAGATGGATCGCTATTGTCCTGAATGATAGTGGGAGACGCAGGGTCTGCCAAAGTCAAACGGCACCCCTCTCCCCCAATCTGCGATGTAATATCCAGCAAATATTTAGCATTAAAGCCAATCTCGATATCGACTTCTCCGTTGACTTCCATCTCTTCTGTTGCAGAACCGGCCTCGGCTGAACTTGCCGAAAGCACCATACTTTTGCCTGCAATTGTAATTTTCAGCGCACGGGATTTACCATCTGAAATCGTAGAAACACGGTCAATCGCACTCGTAAAGACTTTGGGATCAACCTCGATGACCTTGTCATTACCCTCAGGGATAACGCGCTGATAATCCGGGAATGTACCATCAATCAGTTTTGATGTAAGGACGATGTGATCAAATGCAAAACGGATCTTACTATCTGACAACGTAATTTGAATGACGTCTGCTGCCTCGTCAGTGAGCTTACGCAGTTCACCAATCGCTTTGCGCGGAATAATAATGCCGGGCATATCAGACGCGCCCTCGGGCAAAGGCATCTCGAACCGCGCCAAACGGTGACCATCTGTTGCAACTGCACGCAAAACAGCCACACCGTCTTTATCAGCCGCATGAAGGTAAATACCATTGAGATAATAGCGCGTTTCCTCGGTGCTCATCGCGAATTTTGTACGATCAATCAAAGCGCGCAAATCCGCCGCAGGCAAAGAAAAACCAGTTGGCAAATCACCAGCACCGATCTCAGGAAAATCAGCAATCGGCAAACAGCTCAATTTAAACTGTGAGCGCCCGGCTTTCACCGTCATCTGTGTGCCTTCGGCATTCAAAGACAGTTCAACATCCGAACCATCTGGAAATTTGCGAACAATATCATGCAAAGTATGCGCCGGTGCGGTGGTTGCCCCTGCAACACCGACATTCGCCGCAACCGACTCGTTAATCTCCAGATCCATATCCGTGGTTGCCAATGATAATTGGCCGTCTTCGGCGCGCATCAAAACATTCGCCAAAATAGGAATCGTATTTCTGCGCTCAACAACACTTTGTACATGGTTGAGGGCTCTAAGGAGGGCTGCACGTTCGATGGTTAATTTCATCTTC
>JBFHFW010000042.1:0-7784 GCA_041583395.1 Alphaproteobacteria bacterium | reverse complement strand
TATGGATGACGGTATGACCAAGGAAGAGTGGAAAATGATGGTGGAAACCAAAAAAATCCTCGATCCTAAAATCAAAGTTTGTGCGAATTGCGTGCGTATTCCGGCCTTTATCGGGCATGCGGAGATGGTCAATGTCGAGTTCGAAGAAGAGCTTAGCGCAGCCGAAGCCAAAGAGCTTTTCCGCACAGCGCAGGGTGTAACACTCGTCGATCTGGAGCATGAAGATCTGGAATATGTGACACCGATTGAAATTCAGGGCGAGGATGATGTTTATGTTTCCCGCGTGCGTGAAGACCATACGGTTGATAACGGCCTGAATTTCTGGTGCGTGGCGGATAACCTCCGCAAGGGTGCAGCGCTCAACGCCGTGCAAATCGCTGAATTATGGGTTAAGGAACAGGGCTAAGTTCTTTTGCCAAATCCTGTAATTGCGCGCCCGAAGAAGGGTAAGACGCCTGTTTGTGCGCGCAGTTCTTCCATCTCGGATTCGCGTAAGGCGCGCTGGGTTGCGGCATGTTCGCGGACTTCCGTGCGTAGCGCTTCGACATCTATATTCTGTGTTGCGCTCAGGTTCATTTTTTCGAGAAGCGCTTCTTCATTGGGATGAAACTCCCCGTCTTTGTAAGCCAACAGCCGTGCGAAATAGATCGCCTGTCCACGTAGCTCGGGCTCTTCGATCAGGGAAAGCATTTCAGCAGCATCCGGTGCGGTATCAAGGTCATCCATCAAAGTTTGATAATGTTCTTCGCTCAGATTAGAGGCATTTTTCATTGTGCTAAAAAGCTCTTCAAGATAGGTGCACTCCTCGTCACACATAATGCCATCAGCATGCGCCATCGCTACAACGCAGCGCCACATATGAAGTGTATCGGAATTATTTTGGGTCACAGTATCTCTCCCGTTTTAAGTCGGTCATGTGCATTCTTCCCGAAGAGTATACAGTGAAGATGGGGGTGGAGAGAAGGGGGTATTTTAAAACATAAACCCTATTGAAATTTCTGAGTCTAAGCCTATGATAGGGCACAGGTTTTAATATGCAGCAGGATCTTTGATGAGCACTCCGGAAACAACACAAAAACGCCCACTTTCTCCGCATTTACAAGTCTATCGCTTGCCTTTGACGGCACTGATGTCGATCTCTCACCGCGCGACAGGCGCAGCGCTGGCGATCGGGACATTGCTTGTGCTCTCTTTCTTTTTGGCGGCTGCCGCGGGTGAGGAAACATATGATATCGCGATGCGCTGTGCGACCTCGACCTTGGGGCAGATTACGCTCTTCCTATGGTCGGCGGCGCTGTACTTCCATATGTGTAACGGTATCCGCCATATGATCTGGGACACAGGCCGTTTGCTTGAAAAAGGCACGGCGATGAAAGCCAATTATGTGGTGATTGCCGCGGCGATTATCCTCACAGCCTCCACATGGTACTGCGCACTGAATTACTAGGAATAGAACAATATGCCACAATTTCCCGAGAAAAAACGTTTCAACGAACATATCAAAAATGCCAAAGGTTTAGGTTCTGCCCATCATGGTGTCGAGCATTGGATGATGCAAAAAATCACAGCCATCGCGAATTTCCCGCTGGTGATGTGGTTGATTTATTCCATCGTCAAGCTACAAGGCGCGAGCTATACGGAGTTTGTCACATGGCAGGCGCAGCCGCTAAACGCCATTTTGATGATCTTGTTGGTCATCTCGGTGTCTTATCATGCACGTCTAGGTGCTCAGGTGATTACCGAGGATTATATCAGCTGTAAATGCTTGCGCATGGCCAAAATCATCGGGCAAAAGTTGTTTTTCTTTGCGCTGGCAGCAGCTATCATTTTTTCCATTTTGAAAATCGCATTCGGGGGGTAAGTAATTATTCACCACAAAGTCACAAAAAACACAAAGTTACACAAAGGGTTAGGTGATTAATGGTGGATTTGGATAAAGAAAATAAGGCTGCAAAAAATGTTGTTGATTGCGCATTTCAGGTTCATAAAAAATTAGGCGCCGGTTTGTTGGAAAGCGCTTATGAAGAATGTTTGGAAAAGGAATTTGTAAAAAGGGGAATAAATTTTAAACGTCAGTATGAATTGCCGATTTTTTACGATGGTGAAGAATTAAGGACGCGTTATAAGCTGGATTTTTTAGTAAATGATTGTTTGACCATTGAATTAAAGGCAGTCGAGAAAATGCTTCCCATTCATCAGGCACAAACGCTGACTTATTTGAAGTTGTCTGATAAAAGATTGGCGCTCTTGATTAATTTTAATGTGCCTTTGATAAAAGACGGTATAAAACGATTGGTAAATTAAAATTTTAAAAAACTTTGTGAAGCTTAGCGTCCTTTGAGGCTTTGTGGTGAAAAATAAAAAAAGAAGTAAGAAACAGATATGAAATCAGAATACGAAATTATTGATCATGAATATGATGTAGTGGTGGTTGGTGCCGGTGGTGCAGGGCTGCGCGCAGGTTTTGGCTGCGCTGAGAAAGGCCTGAAAACCGCTATTATCTCCAAAGTTTTCCCGACACGTTCTCATACGGTGGCGGCGCAGGGCGGTATCTCTGCCGCGCTTGGCAATATGGGTGAGGATAGCTGGCAGTTCCATATGTATGATACGGTCAAAGGCTCTGATTGGTTGGGCGATCAGGACGCGATTGAATATATGTGCCGCGAAGCTATCCCTGCGATTATCGAGCTTGAACATTACGGCGTGCCGTTTTCGCGCACCGCTGCGGGCAAAATTTACCAGCGCGCTTTTGGTGGTATGACCACCCATTTTGGCAAAGGCACGGCGCAGCGTACATGTGCCGCGGCTGACCGCACAGGTCACGCGATTTTGCATACGCTCTATACGCAAGCGCTTAAAAACAAGGCCGAGTTTTTTATCGAATATTTTGCCCTCGATTTGATCATGAGTGATGAGGGCGAGTGTGTCGGTGTCATGGCGTGGAACCTTGATGATGGCACAATCCACCGCTTCCGCGCGCATCAGGTGATCTTGGCAACGGGCGGTTATGGCCGGACATTCTTCTCTTGCACAAGCGCCCATACCTGTACGGGCGATGGTAATGCGATGGCTCTGCGTGCAGGTATTCCTTTGCAGGACATGGAGTTCATCCAGTTCCACCCCACAGGCATTTACGGCGCGGGCTGTTTGATCACTGAAGGTGTGCGCGGCGAGGGCGGCTATTTGACAAATTCCGAAGGTGAGCGCTTTATGGAGCGTTACGCGCCAAGCGCCAAGGATTTGGCTTCGCGTGATGTGGTCTCGCGCTCAATCACGATCGAGATCAATGAAGGCCGCGGCGTCGGGCCGAAGAAAGATCATATTCACCTTAATCTTATGCATCTGGAGCCGGAAGTTATTCACTCCCGCCTGCCCGGTATTGCCGAGAGTGCTAAAATTTTCGCAGGTGTCGATGTGACCAAAGAGCCCATCCCGATCTTGCCGACCGTGCATTATAATATGGGCGGTATTCCCACCAACTATAATACTGAGGTCGTGCGCCCCACTAAAAAAGATCCCAATGCTGTTGTTAAGGGTCTAATGGCGATTGGCGAATCGGCTTGTGTCTCTGTCCACGGTGCAAACCGTCTGGGTTCCAACTCGCTCCTTGATTTGGTGGTGTTTGGCCGTGCAGCAGCCAATCGTTGTGCCGAGATTGTAAAACCCGGTACAGCGCATAAACCATTTGGCAAAGATAACGGGACAAGAGCGCTCGAGCGTTTGGATCACTATCGCCATGCTGATGGTGCCACCCCGACATCAGAGCTCCGCGATAAGATGCAGCGCACCATGCAAAGTCACGCTGCGGTGTTCCGCACAACCAAGACCATGAATGAGGGTGTCAAACAAATAGACGCTTGCCTTGCTGAAAAAGCGGATCTGGGCATTAAAGACCGCTCCATGATCTTTAACACAGATCTGGTGGAAGTGCTGGAGCTGGATAATTTGCTTTCTCAAGCGGTGGTGTCCATGCACTCGGCAGCTAACCGTGAGGAATCACGCGGCGCACATGCGCATGAGGACTTCCCTGATCGTAATGACGAGAAATGGATGAAGCACACGGTGACGATGCTGGATGAAAAGGGTAAGGTTTCCATCGATTACCGCCCCGTGATCATGAAGACACTCACCGATGAGATTGATGTCATCCCACCGAAAAAACGGGTTTATTAAGGATTAAAGGAGAAAGAAATGGCAGTTATTCGTGTTGTAATCGGATTAATTTTAATGGTGAGTTTGGTGCTTCTGCCCAGTGGTATAGCGCTTATTCGCCGCCATAGAAATTTTGTGCCGATTTTATTACTCAATGTTTTGCTGGGCATTACAGGTATTGGCTGGATTGCTGCGTTAATTTGGTCATTTACCTCTAACGTGAAAGAAAAGCGTTCTGTGATCGAGGTCATTAAGGCTCTACAAGATGGTTCTCTAGCCAAGGAACAGGATTAAAAATAATGGCACAATTTAAACTTCCGCAAAATTCAAAGATGACTAAAGGTAAAGTCGTTGACGCGACGGATGGCGGGTCGAATATCAAGACCTTTAAAATCTATCGCTGGAGCCCCGATGACGAGGCTAATCCGCGCCTTGACGAGATTACGATTGATCTTGATCAGTGTGGGCCGATGGTGCTTGATGCGCTCATCCATATCAAAGACAACATCGATAGCACACTAACCTTCCGTCGTTCCTGTCGTGAAGGAATTTGTGGCTCCTGCGCGATGAATATTGATGGCACAAATACGCTGGCTTGCACCAAAGACATTGCCGATGTGAAGGGTGATATAAAAATCACACCGCTGCCGCATATGCCGGTGGTGAAAGACCTTGTGCCCGATCTTAATCATGCCTATGCGCAATACACAACGATCGAGCCATGGCTGCAGTCCGACACACCTGCGCCGGAAAAAGAGCGCTTACAGAGTCCCGAGGATGCAACATTGCTCAATGGTGCGGATGGTAAAGGCCCATCAGGTTGTATCTTGTGTTTTTGTTGTTCGACCTCTTGCCCGAGCTATTGGTGGAACGGCGATAAATTTATGGGCCCTGCTGTCTTATTGCAGGCTTATCGCTGGATTGCCGATAGCCGTGATGATGCAACAGGTAAGCGCCTTGATAACCTTGAAGACCCGTTCAAGCTTTATCGCTGTCATACCATTATGAACTGCACCAATACTTGTCCTAAAGGCCTCAATCCGGCCAAGGCGATTGCAGAGATCAAAAAACTGATGGCAGAACGGGTATAATCATCGACTTTTGGCCTGCAAATTTTGTTTTTCTGCGCTTCCGTTTCTCAAATACGTTCAGTATGTTGCGATACGGTTCTTAAAAAACAAAATTTTCGGCACAAAATTCTTCGATTATATTTTGATTTTAGAAATCCATACCTGAAAAGCGGACGCTGGTTTTACAAATAGCGTTAAACATTTGGATTGTACCGTTTTTTTGGTCACGGGAAATAGTCTGTGTGCATTTAGTCGTGCCTTCAAGTGGAACATTCATTGCTTTAGCGTTATTGTCGCCATCAGTGGCATTCATAACACCTCTTTCATCGCTGATGGTAATCGCAATGGCTTGTTGTCCTTCGGGTGCGATGTTGATACTCTCGATCTCGACCTCCGAACTATAATCGTCAAGCGCTTCAATCCCTTCTTCGATATTTTTGATGAACTCTTTTTTATCAAGACTCATCTCGGTTTCTTGTGGCGGAAATCCAGGAACGCGGTATTCGATAATGCTTTTAAAGCGCGCGCGTTTATTGATATGCTTGTCGAGATAGGCCAGAATTTTTTTGGTAGAATAACCACGCGCATTGCCGGAGGTAATCGCCGTTGTTTCTTCGATAAATTCACGCACCTGATCCTCGGTCAGGGCTGGAAAGTTTTTCTTACGGCCAGCTTCAGCGGGGAGGGTGTAAGTTAAAATAAGAGTGAAGCATAACGCTATGCGCATAAGCGCAGAGATGTGATCATGTGACGCACGCATATATTAAATCCCCCGATTGAATGTCATCATGGACGTAAATTATTCCAACCATTATTCCCTAAAAAGATAAATGCAATCCTAATGCATTATAAAAATATCAGTCTTGTATTTGCTCTGCGTTGAGCCCTTGAATTTCAAGAATTTTAACGGACTCTGTTTCACCGCGTATCAGTGTGATATTGCTTTTGGGGATTTTCCAATATTTGGAGAGGAGCTTAATCAGAGCCTGATTGGCTTTGCCTTTTTCAGGTATAGCCGTGACGCAGCATTTCAAAATATCTTGTCCTTGTGCGTCCTGCATCCAGCCCATCACAGCATTTTTGGAGGCTTTCGGGATTAGTTTCACGGTGATGCGGAGGCAATCGGACATTTTAAAGATCAATATCCAGCCCGATATCAAGTGCGCGTACGGAGTGTGTGAGAGCGCCGATGGAAATACGATCCACACCGCTTTCAGCAATGGCGCGCACGCTATCGAGTGTAACGCCGCCAGAGGCTTCGGTTTGTAATCGGCCATCTACAAGATTAACGGCTTCTTTGAGCTGTGCGGGCGTCATATTATCCAGCATCACAATATCCACCCCGCCATGGGTGTTGTGATAAGCCAGAACCTCTTGCAGTTGATCGAGTGTATCGACTTCGATCTCGATAAAATTAACATTGGCTTTGGATTGTTTTGCGCATTCAAGCGCCGCGGCAATGCTGCCGGCGACAGCGATATGATTGTCTTTGATCAAGATAGCATCATCCAGTCCAAAGCGGTGATTAGTACCGCCACCCGCCAAGACAGCTTCTTTTTGCAATGTGCGTAGAGCAGGCAGGGTTTTGCGCGTATCAAGAATATGCGCCTTTGTGCCGGAAACCGCATCGACATAACGCCGCGTCAATGTGGCAATACCTGATAGGTGCGAGGCAAAGTTCAAAGCAACACGCTCGGCCTTTAAAATCGCGCGTGCCGATCCGGTAATGCTCAATAAATTATCTCTTTTAGAGACAAAGTCACCATTTGATTGATGTGCAGTGATTTGGAGCGTCGGGTCTACAAGTTGAAAGGTCATTATTGCAACATCCAGACCGGCAATCACGCCGTCTTCACGTGCGCGCATGATGGCTGTTGTTGTCGTATCTGCGGGAATAAGAGCCTCGGAAGTCACATCCGTTCCATCCTCCGCAAGGGCTTGCCGGATTAAGTCTTTGATGGAGGGGGGGTGCGACATGGATAAGATCCTTTAATGATGCATAATCTCGAATTTCAGGCCATCCGGATCCGTAAAAAAGACAGCATAATAATCACCCGGATATTCGGGATATTCACGCGGCGCATCAAGGATTGTTGCTTTTTGATCTTGTAGCCATGCGTAAATATCATCTATTTGCTTGCGGTTCTTTGCTTGTAAGGCAAGGTGATGAAATCCGGGCTGGTAAATCAGGTGTTTGTTGGCGCGTAAATTATCAGTGGCCTGATATAAAAGAAGTTCGAAATCATCACCGGTCCATGCAATGACTTTGTCTGTTTTATGTGTGCATTCATAGCCAAAGAATTTAAGCAGGCCATCATAAAATGCAAAGCTATCCTTAATGTCAGAAGCAGTTAGGGCGAGGTGGTGAATAAGGCTCATAAGCTTATCCTAGCTCATCTGTATCATGCGCTCGATCGGGAGGCGTGCGCGTTCAGCGATCTTTGGATCAAGCAGGACTTCTGGCGATTCTGTGCGCAATGCGTCGAGGATTTTTGGCAAGGAAATGCGTTTCATGTGTGGGCACATCTGACATGTCCCGATCAGCTCGACTTCGGGGTTGTT
>JBFHFW010000041.1:0-7847 GCA_041583395.1 Alphaproteobacteria bacterium | reverse complement strand
GTCAACAGACCCCGGGCGCAAAGCCAAAACTTTTTCCTGCAAAGACTGGCGATCACCAACCAAGACATTCACTTTTAGCGACAATGCCTCTATAGAAGACTGGAATTTCCACAACTGAAAAACACTCCGGTTTCCAGCCGCACAATGGTAGAAAAAATACAAACACAAACACAATCCAACCACATGAACCATGTTTCCAAAAACTCGTTGTTGCCTGTGCAATAAGCCATTCATAAGACACATTGAATCACACTCGAGTCTGTGGATCAACTGTAAAAATGCAGTAGAGTCAATGGCTTGAACAAGGAACTTAAAGAGAACAAATCAACTAAACGATTCAAAAGACTCAGCTTTTTCAAATTGCATAAAAATATATTACATAAAAAACTTGCATTTTTTTTAAAGCGATGCTTAGTTACCACACACAATTAAACATAACGAGGAAACCATGCTGTCACTCAAGGGTGTCTTTAACACAGCAAAAGAAATTGCAAACACAGCACGTGCAGCAATCAAAAACCCGTCAAAAAAGATGGTTTGGGGCGGTTCCGCGCTACTCGCAATATCCACAGCCCTGACTGCCCCCGGTCTGGCACTACCCGCCACTATTGCACTTGGTATTGGAAGCATTTACCTGATGCACCACAGCAGTGAATACGCCATGGGCGACCTTGAAAAATTCGGTACAGCCAAAGGGATCTCCCCTATCTCACTCGGCATTCTTGCTGGCATGATCCATACAGCCAATGAATTCCTTGTTTCCATGTTTGCGCTTGGAAACGATGCACCGGATTTGGCGATATCAAATGTTGTTGGTGGCTCGATTGCCCATACACTTATGATCTTAGGGGGAGCCGCTGCCATCGCCGGCATTGGTAAAGGCGTCGGCCTAGGATGGAAATTCAATACAGCTGTAATGACAGCTGCTACAGCAGCATTTGGAGGACAGCTCCTATATGGTGAATTTAACCCAGTTTTAGGACTCGCCATGCTTGGCTCGGGATTATACTACCTTCGCCAACGCACCAAAGGCGGAGAAATCTGCGCCCATGACCACCAACATGGATCGGGTTGCGGTGCCGGGTGCGGACACCATCACCACAGCCACAACCACCATACACACACACCTGTTAAAGCCGGATTAAGCGCCCCCTTTGGCGTCGCAGCACCATCAACAGGTCCCCTGAAAATTAAAACCATTAACCCCAAGCAATCATCTCCGTGGCTTAATGCCGCAAGTGCTGCTGCATCACTCGCAGCTCTTATTGCGGTATGCGATATATTTGTTGATCAAATTATGGAGTTTGCCCAACACTATGAGCTAAGCAATACCTTAACCGGCCTTACACTTGCTGCCATTGGCACAGCACTACCCGAGGCCATCATGACGATTAAAGCTGCTCTGAAGAAAAATGGTGGCTTTGCACTGGGGAATGTCATGGGATGCAATATCACCAACACATTGGTCGTTGGCGGAATAATTGCAGCCCTTGGTGGTCTAGGAGCAATGGACATCAATATCCCGGAAAATCTCCGTCCCGATACGCTCGAAGGCATGATCAACTGGGGCATGTTTGTGGGCGCTACAGGCCTAACAACTGCAGCACTTTTTGCTAATGACGGACAAATTAAGCGCTGGCAAGGCGCAATTGGCTTGGGGCTTTATGGCGCCTACCTTGCCACCATGACCCAGATTAGCGAAAAAAGCGCGCCGCTCATCCATGAGCACGCCCGTCTTGAGGCACCCGACCCCATAGAGGTCATCGCAGAAGAACGCCCGCCGACTAATACAGAATTTATTATTTCCGGTAGAATCTCTTACCCGCATAACGCGCTGTAGCATCAAGCTCTTCTTCAATGCGGAGCAGCTGATTATATTTCGCCATCCGGTCAGAGCGCGAAAGCGAGCCTGTCTTGATCTGCCCGGCATTGGTAGCCACAGCCAGATCCGCAATCGTTGCGTCTTCCGTTTCACCAGAACGGTGCGATAACACAACCCCGAAACCGGCCTTCTTGGCATTCTCAATAGTCTCGAGCGTCTCGGACAGCGTACCGATTTGATTAACCTTCACCAAAACCGCATTACCGGCCTTTTTATCAATGCCTTGTTGCAAACGCTTGGCATTAGTCACATAGAGATCATCACCAACAAGCTGCACTTTATTCCCAAGTGCCGCTGTCAGCTCAACCCAGCCTTCCCAATCATCTTCATCCAGACCATCTTCAATTGATACAATCGGATATTTCGCACATAGGCCTTCGTAATATTTCACCATCTCAGCACTAGAGAGCACCTTGCCCTCGCCCGCTAAATGATAAGCGCCATCCTTATAAAACTCGGATGATGCCGCGTCCAAAGCAATGGCAATCTCTTCACCCGCTTTGTAACCCGCCGCATCAATCGCCTTCATGATATAATCAAGCGCCTCTTCCGAAGATTTCACAGCTGGCGCAAAACCGCCCTCATCACCGACATTGGTATTAAGCCCCGCAGCAGAAAGCTGCTTTTTCAAAGCATGAAACACTTCTGCACCTGCGCGCAAGCCTTCCGAAAAGCTCTCAGCTGCCACAGGCATAATCATAAATTCCTGAATATCAACGGGATTATCCGCATGCGCGCCACCATTAATGATGTTCATCATCGGTGTCGGCAATGTATGAGCATATGTACCGCCAATATAGCTGTAAAGCGGTAAGCCAAGCTCATCTGCAGCAGCTTTTGCAACCGCCATCGACACACCTAAAATCGCATTGGCACCCAAACGCGCTTTATTCTCTGTGCCATCCAGCTCGATCATCGCCTGATCAATATAAAGCTGCTCTGTTGCCTCAACGCCCAACAAAAGCTCTGCTATCTCGCTATTCACATTATGAACGGCCTTTAAAACGCCTTTGCCGAGATAAGTATCCTTATCGCCATCACGCAGCTCAACCGCTTCATAAGCACCGGTAGAGGCACCAGAAGGCACCGCCGCACGGCCAAACGCACCGCTTTCCAAAGAAACATCAACCTCAACAGTTGGGTTTCCACGGGAATCAAGAATTTGACGGGCATGGATATCAATAATAGCGCTCATAATTTTTCCTTATCAATCAGCGATTAAAAACTCTGCGGTTTGATTAACACAAAAACCAATGCATTTATAAGAAAAAAACTATTTTCTTGATAAAAAAAAGAATATGAAATAAGATTATTATCCATAAAAAACAAGGGAGCTACCATGACGGCAAACAAGTCAATAACAGACCACAACGGCAATGAAGTCCGCCTTGGTGATACAGTCGCAAGGTGGCACAGATCACGCGAAAAAGGCGAAATTATAGGGCAAGAAACAGCTGGAACATGGGAAGGAAAACAAAGACACCTTCTGCTTATCCAGTTTTCCGATAGCACAAAAAATGTCTACGCTCATGAAGTACGACTTGTTAAAAAAGGTCCGGAGTGGAATGAAGCCGAGCGAAATGAGCGCATCCCATATACCAGACATCTCTGAGAAATTCTTTAAAGATAATCAGGCCTTAACGTCAACAGAAGAGCCACGGGAAAAGCTGCCCTGAATAGAGCCATCATCCTCGATCAGGCTTCGTGCCACTTGAGAGGGCGAAAGGCTGGAGCGCAAGGCCAGAATTTGCTTTTGCATCCCCTCAACCGTTGAAGTCGTACCCACACTCAAAGAAAAAATAGAATTAAAAGTCGAGGCCGAAGACTCGAGAAACTGCTTGTTCGCAAGGCGGGCTCGCCCTGAAAGGCCGATACCATTATCCGCAGCAACACTGCGCCCGACATCAAGCAAACTTACCGTACCCAAGGAAGAAATCAAATTGGTCTGCGACCCTGCAAATCCCCGCGTATTCGAGAGGATCGAAGCATTCAGATATCGTGATGCACCGGCTACTGCCATAATAAAAGCGTCCTGCTTAAGCGTTAATCAAAGAATACCTTTTCATTCTAGCGCATTTTTGCAACTTTATCAAATGCAATAAGACGCTCCAGCAACGCTTCCATCTCTGATAAAGGAACCATATTCGGCCCGTCAGATGGCGCATTGTCTGGATCTTCATGTGTTTCCATGAAAAGGCCAGCGACACCGACAGCCACAGCCGCGCGCGCAAGCACAGGAACCATTGCACGATCACCGCCTGATGTAGCGCCCTGCCCGCCGGGTTGTTGCACACTATGGGTCGCATCAAAAATCACCGGATAGCCTGTTTCCGCCATAATCGGCAACCCACGGAAATCCGTCACAAGCGTGTTATAACCAAAGCTTGTCCCACGATCACACAGCATAATCTTCTCATTACCCGTGCTGGCAAGCTTTGCAGCCACATTCTTCATATCCCAAGGCGCTAAAAACTGCCCTTTTTTGACATTAATCACAGCGCCTGTATTAGCCGCGGCCAGTAATAAATCCGTCTGGCGGCACAAAAATGCCGGAATTTGTAGGATATCAGCGACTTCCGCAGCCGGAGCACATTGCTCTGCCGTATGGATATCTGTGACAATCGGTACGTTAAACTCTTGTTTAACAGCAGCCAGTATCTCCAGCCCCTTCTCCAGCCCGACACCGCGCTGCGTTCCGATAGAGCTACGGTTAGCCTTATCAAAGGAGGATTTATAAACAAATGGAACGCCAAGCTTTGAAGTCATTTCTTTCAGCGCGCCACACATATCTTGCGTATGCTGCAAGCTCTCGATCTGGCACGGCCCCGCCATCAGGAAGAATGGACGGTCATTCGCTACTTCAAAATCAGCAATTTTTACAGTTTTTATCGTCATAGCCCGTTTCTATACCATTTCCTCAATAAATGCGAGCCTTATGGCTCCAGATTTTGAAGAAACTGAAGAGCATCCTGCGGTTTTACAATCTGGGAGCGCACCAAATCATAAAGCGGCTGATATTTAGAAAAAGTGATGCATTGCAATAGAGATTGACGAACTGGCTCAAGCGCACCCGCCGTAAACACTTGTCCGTACCCCGGAATATCCGTGACAACCTTCATTGCCTTGACTGTGCCCCACATATTGCTGACTGATTGCTCTTGGAAATTATCCATTAATCTTCCCCCTTTTTCAGAGTTAGCATTCTTCAAAAAATTAGTGGCATAAAGATTAATATATTTAGATAATTTCGGATTATCTGGAGAAAAGAAATTAATGAATGCTCCTCCCCACAACTCTTTCAAATGTTTAGCTGAGCAAGTTCTTCCTTGTGAGCGAGCCGCATACCAATAATCAGCCTGATCTGAAAACTGCAAATATTCGTCAAAATATCCACTGACATAAAACCCCTCACTATCACGCGCTTTCATACGATCCGAAAGCTCATATAAAACTGTTGCCTCTTGAGCGCAAGCCGCAGCTTCCAATAACAAGCCATGAAAGCTAATCGTTGAAATATCTAAGTGTTCGGATAAATTTTCAAACGAATTTAGAACACCCCTTTTATCCTGCAGGGCATGCGTCAACTCATGCGCAAAATTTTTAATAAAAGGAACCTCCTCGACAATATCAAAGCTATCCACTTGTATTTTAAGGGTATGGGCACTGTAAAGCGCTTGACCATTTTGATGAACCTGCCCTGTGGTAAAAACCAGATTAACAGGAAAATCAGCCAGCTCTTTAATCATCAAATCAACTGAAGGCACATGTTGGCGCAACGCCTTAATCGTACGCGCAGCATTGTACAAAGGGTGATCATCTGAAACACTCTCTATTTCAGACAGCAAAATTGAATAGCTTTCTAATGAGCTCATAAATAACCGCAAAAAAGTAATTAATATTCGCGAATACTAGACAAGATGACATACTGTTTCAATAAGAAACTTAAACCAATCTACTCTGCTCTAGTGCAGCCTTGATAAAGGACGTGAACAGCGGATGCGGATCAAAGGGTTTGGATTTCAGCTCGGGGTGGAATTGTACACCAATAAACCATGGATGTTCTGCAATCTCGACAATCTCCGGTAATTTTCCATCAGGTGACATACCCGAGAATTTAAGCCCTTGTGCCTCAAGACGTGCAACATAATCGGCATTCACCTCATAACGGTGGCGGTGACGCTCGGAAATTTCGCGCGTGCCATACACACTTTCCACCAAAGACCCCTTTGCCAGCACCGCCGGATAAGCCCCCAAACGCATTGTGCCGCCCAAATCGCCATCTTCGGCGCGCGCTTCCTTCTTATTGCCCTTCACCCACTCGGTCATAAGCCCGACAACAGGCTCCTTGCATTCACCGAACTCGGTTGAATTCGCCGCCTTAATACCGCATAAATTGCGCGCAGCCTCAACAACCGCCATTTGCATACCCAGACAAATCCCGAAAAACGGCACTTTACGTTCACGGGCAAATTGCACAGCCTTGATCTTGCCCTCAATCCCGCGCTCACCAAAGCCACCGGGCACCAAAATACCGTGAATACCATGCAAGTGAGAGGCCGGATCTTCGCTCTCGAACACTTCGGCCTCGATAAATTTAATCTTCACGCGGGCATTATTGGCAATCCCCCCATGGGCAAGTGCTTCATTCAAGGACTTATAACTATCGGACAGCTCCGTATATTTACCGACAACGGCAATGCGCACCTCGCTATCGGGATCATGAATGCGCTTGATAATCTCATGCCATTTGGAGAGATCAAGCTCCGGCATATCGGTAATACCGAAATGCTTAAGCACCTGCACATCCAGCCCCTCGGCATGATAAGCCATAGGAACTTCATAGATCGAAGATACATCCATCGCCGGAATAACCGAATCTTCATCGATATTACAAAACAGGCCAATTTTACGGCGCTCTTCCTCGCTAATCGGCTCCTCGGAACGGCACAGCAAAATGCGCGGGCGAATACCGTGGCTCATCATTTCCTTAACAGAATGCTGGGTTGGCTTGGTCTTGAGCTCTCCGGCAGCCTTGATATAGGGCAAAAGCGTCACATGAATAGACAGCGCACGATCGCGCCCGACCTCATTCATGAACTGACGAATAGATTCGAGGAACGGCAAGCTCTCGATATCACCAACCGTACCGCCAACCTCACACAAAACAAAATCGGCAGAACCCTCTTTCTCGCGGATGAAATCCTTAATCGCGTTGGTTACATGCGGGATCACCTGCACTGTGGCACCCAAATATTCACCGCGGCGCTCTTTTGCCAACACGTCGGTATAAATGCGGCCTGTGGTGACGTTATCGCTCTGACGCGCAGGCACACCGGTAAAGCGCTCATAATGCCCCAAATCCAGATCAGTCTCCGCACCGTCATCGGTTACAAAAACTTCGCCATGCTGAAACGGGCTCATCGTGCCGGGATCGACATTCAAATACGGATCAAGCTTACACAAGCGTACAGAATAGCCGCGCCCTTGCAATAATGCCCCAAGCGCAGCGGAGCCGAGGCCCTTTCCCAATGAGGAAACAACGCCGCCAGTTATAAAAATATATCGTGTCATTTTAAAGTTATTTTACTCTGCTAAAGGTGCCGTAGGAGCTGCTGGAACCTCATCAATCACTTGTTCAATGGCCGCGGGCTGGACTTCATCCAGAACATCTAAAATACCGTTGCGTGCCTGACTTTTTGTGCCTGCTAAAATTCCGAGAATTAAACTCGTACAGAAAAACGCAGCCGCACAAATGCCTGTTGCCTTGGTCAGCGCATCAGCAGTACCTTGCGGTGTTGAAAGACCGCCAAGACCACCACTGCCGCCACCGATCCCAAGACCACCGCCTTCAGAACGCTGCAAAAGCACCAAACCAATAATGGCCAAAGCCAAAAACAAATGTATAACGAGAACAACTTCCATGGGGATTACTTCTTATTTCTTTTAAACCGCTTTTGCAATAGCT
>JBFHFW010000040.1:0-8173 GCA_041583395.1 Alphaproteobacteria bacterium | reverse complement strand
CTTAGCAGGGGAGCGCCTTCAGCCACTCGGCCACGTGTCCAGCGCTTTTATCAAGTGTTTGTGATATCAGGAAAGGTGATGCAGATCAATTGCTCTTATTCGAAAAAATAAATCTTTTCCCATTATCTGCTCAAGATAGATGGGGGATGAGCGGAATCTTTATAATTTCTTCACCAATCATTGTTACTTTGAACGAAGAAACAGGCAGAGTTAAAAGCAAAGGAGGGTTAATCAATGGCATATTGCATGACAAAAGCAAAAAATCCATATCGTAAGGAAATCATTTACGGGGCAACATTTGCCGCGATTTTGCTGGCGACATTGCTCACAGCCATTGGTTTGGCATTTGCAAGCTCTGGTCCCATTGTTCTAGGGACGGAAATGAATACAAATGGCCTGGTCGAGTATCTTTGTCTCGGTCGCGGGTGTGAGACTTATACAGCAATGGACTGGTAGTAGGGCTTAAGGTTTTCGGGTAAGATAGGCTCACTGCTGTACTCATCAATCAAATGCGCGCCCCAATCATTTTCACCATCACGGTAAATTCGTAAAAAAATGTAGTGAGAGGATGCTGTGCCAAGGTTTTGGTGCAGCAAATCGCGCTTGGTATAGCCATCAACAAGGCGTATTTCCGGTGCGTCAATTTCATCAAATCTGTGCCCGCTGCCCACAGAGGCTGTAAAGATAATATTCGTAATATCTGGACTGAGGCTATGAAGCTCGACAGAAATTTGCTCGTCATCGCCTTCGCCAAAGCCATCAACATCATCGCCGCTATGGTAGATATAACCGCTTTCATCAACCATCTCACCTGCTTTCGCCGAGATAACTTGCAAACACGTACCGTCCTGACCAAAAAGATGGCAGGACAAATCCAGATCATGCTCTGTCTTTTTTCTGCCAATCATGGCGCGGAGTACAGATTTCAAGCTTATGGACTGCCGCGGCTCCCAGCCGAGCCCGACAAAAATCCGGCGAGATGAATCGCTTGAAAAGTTCAGTAACGTGGTTTGACCTTTTGCAAGCTTTAGCATGTATTAAAGCTTTTTCTTCAAAAGTTCATTCACCGCCGCTGGATTGGCTTTGCCTTGCGATTTTTTCATCACTTGCCCGACAAAGAACCCGAAGAGCTTGTCTTTACCGCCGCGGTAGGCTTCAACATTATCGGGGTTTTCGGCAATGACCTCATCAATGATGGTTTCAATCGCGCCTGTGTCCGTAACTTGCTTGAGGCCTTTTTCCTCGACAATGTCAGCCGGATTTTTGCCGCTGTCATACATTTCGGCGAAGACATCTTTGGCAATTTTGCCGGAGATTGTATTGTCCTCGATCAAACCGATAAGCTCACCAAGCTGTTCGGCTTTAATCGGCGATTCCTTAATGCCTTTGCCGTCCTTGTTCAGAGCGCCCAAAAGCTCGTTAATCACCCAGTTCGCCGCCAGCTTGGCGTCATAACCATTAGCAACAGTTTCAAAATAATTGGCGCGTGCGCGTTCTGCAATCAAAACACTGGCGTCATAGGCGCTCAGCCCGAAATCATTCATGAAGCGGTGTTTCTTTTGATCAGGAAGCTCGGGCAGGGTGGCTTTGATCTCCTCGACCCAATCCTGAGAAAATTCCAAAGGCAACAAGTCCGGATCAGGGAAGTAGCGGTAATCATGTGCTTCTTCCTTGGAACGCATGGAGCGTGTTTCGCCCTTTGCCGGATCCCACAGGCGTGTTTCCTGCACGACCTCACCACCATCTTCAATCAGGTCAATCTGACGTTCAACCTCATAATCAATAGCTTGCTGTACAGCCTTAAGAGAGTTCACATTTTTGATCTCGGCGCGTGTGCCTAATCCTTCCCCCGGACGGCGTACGGACACATTGACATCGGCACGCATCGATCCTTCATCCATATTGCCATCGCATGTTTCCAAGTAACGAACAATCATGCGGATTTTGGAGATATAGGCAACGGCTTCCTCGGCACTGCGGATATCGGGTTCGGAGACAATTTCCATCAGTGCACAGCCCGAACGGTTAAGATCAACAAAGCTCTTTGTCGGGTGCAGATCATGCACGGACTTACCGGCATCTTGCTCCAGATGCAGGCGCGTAATGCCGATATCTTTTGTGGTGCCGTCTTTGAGGTCAATCTCGATCGTGCCTTTGCCAATAATGGGTTGGTCAAATTGCGAGATTTGGTAGCCTTGCGGCAAGTCAGGGTAGAAATAGTTCTTCCGTGCAAAAACAGAGTGTGTATTAACCTGTGCGTTGAGGCCAAGTCCTGTGCGGATGGCTTGCTCGACACATTTTTTGTTGATCACGGGCAGCATGCCGGGCATGGCCGCATCAACAAAACTGACCTGAGAGTTTGGTTCTGCACCAAACGTTGTCGAAGCACCGGAAAAGAGCTTGGAATTGGCAATCACCTGCGCATGGATTTCCATGCCGATTACAACTTCCCAATCACCTGTTTCACCTTTGATAAGATTTGCCATGATTATGCTCCTCTCTTCAGTCCGGAGGCATTTTCAATCGCATGCCCGACTTTAAATACTGTTTCTTCATCCCATGGCTTGCCAAGGACTTGCAGGCCAAGCGGCAGCCCCTGTGAGTCCAATCCTGCAGGTACGGAAATTCCCGGTATGCCAGCCAAAGAGGCAGGAACCGTGAAGACGTCATTGAGATACATCTTGATCGGATCGTCCTCATTTTCACCAATCGCAAAAGCCGCAGAGGGCGCGGTTGGTGTCAGGATGGCGTCACATTGCGTGAAGGCTTGGGTAAAGTCATCATAGATCTTGCGGCGGACGCGTTGAGCCTTGATATAATAGGCATCATAGTAACCGGCTGAGAGCACGTAGGTGCCAATCATAATGCGGCGTTTGACCTCATCACCGAAGCCTTCGGCGCGGGTTTTTTCGTACATTTCTGTCAGATCTTCAAACTCTGCGGCGCGGTGGCCATAGCGCACGCCATCATAGCGCGCCAGGTTTGAGGAGGCTTCTGCTGGTGCAATAATATAGTAAGTCGGCAGCGCATATTTCGTGTGCGGCAGGCTGATATCAACAATTTTCGCCCCTGCATCTTTGAGCCATGCAGCGCCTTGCTCCCACAGTTTTTTGATTTCCTCCGGCATGCCATCAACGATATATTCCTTGGGAATACCGATCTTCATGCCCTTAATATCGCCTTTGAAGCTATTAGACCAATCCGGTACAGCGTGGTTTGCGGAAGTAGAATCTTTTGCATCATATCCGGCAATCGCTTGTAGCATAATCGCGTTATCTTCGACTGTACGTGCGAGTGTACCGGCCTGATCGAGTGAAGAGGCAAACGCCACCATGCCCCAGCGCGAGCAACGCCCATAAGTCGGCTTCATCCCGACAATGCCGCAAAATGAAGCTGGTTGGCGGATAGAGCCACCTGTATCTGAACCAAGAGCACCCATGGAAATATTCGCAGCTACCGCCGCTGTCGAACCACCAGATGAACCGCCCGGTGTTAAATCCGCACCATCGTCGCGCTTGATCGGGCTGATGACATTGCCGAAATAGCTGGTCGTGTTGGCAGAGCCCATGGCAAATTGATCCATATTGGCTTTACCCAACATCACAGCACCTTGTGCAAACATATTAGCGGTTACACTTGATTCATATTCCGGTACAAATCCCTCAAGAATGTGGGAAGCCGAAGTTGTCTGCACACCTTTGGTGCAAAACAAATCTTTTACAGCTATAGGAATGCCCTCGAGTAATCCGACCTCGCCATTGGTGCGCTTGGCGTCAGAAGCCGCCGCTTGCGCGCGTGCAATCTCCGGCGTATCGGTAATAAAGGCATTAAGCGCTTTGGCATCATCCATCGCTTTGATATGCGCTTCGGTGAGCTCAACGGCGCTAAAATCCTTGTTTTTTAGCCCTTCAAGAGCGCCCGCAATCGTTAAATCAGTTAATTTACTCATGATTTTTACTCCACCACATTCGGCACGCCGAAGAATCCTTGGGTTTCTTCGGGGGCATTTTTTAGGATCTCTGCAGGATAACCACCGTCATTGACAACGTCTTCACGCATTTTCAGCTTAATATTGGCAACATTGGCAAGCGGCTCGACATTCTCGGTGTCAACTTCGGAAAGCTGCTCGATAAAGCCCATAATTTTATTAAGGCGCGGCATGATTTCTTCAATCTGGGCATCGCTTACGGCAATGCGGGAGAGATGCGCCACGCGCTTGACTGTATTTTTGTCCATTGACATGTTCGTTATTCCCTTGAGAATAGGTGATTGAGGGGACATAGTTATCACCTCGCAAAGGGAGGTTCAAGAGACGCGTGATTGATTTACTCAAAAATATTGCCGATAAGCGCCCAAAGGGTGAGCTACTACTGGGCATGGATGTCGGAAAAAAGACGATCGGGCTGGCGCTAAGCGATCCGGATCAAAGCTTTGCAACGCCGCTCATGACCATCAAGCGCACCAAATTTACCAAAGATATCCTTGAGATCGAAAAAGTCGTCAAAGAATATGAAGTCAAAGGCTTTGTCATTGGCTTGCCGCTGAATATGGATGATACGGAAGGGCCGCGTGCGCAGTCCGTGCGTGATTTTGCTTTGGAGCTCGCACGTTATCCTGAAATAGTGGGGGCAGAGCCATGGATTGCGCTGTTCGATGAAAGGTTATCCACAAAAATCGTGGAAAACCTTGTGGATAAGTCTGTGGATAAACGAAAAACCCGTGTGAATGCAAAAGCTTCTGGCCTGATCGATAAACTCGCCGCCCAGCAGATTTTGGAAGAGGCTTTGGTTGCTATTCGCAACGTTGAAGCCCGTAGCTCATAAGCTCTTGCCCGTGATGGCGCATCCAGTATTTGCCTTCTTCATAATCATCACATAAAGAAGCACAGCACGCCCAGAAGGCTTTGGAGTGATCAAGATGCTGCAAATGCGCAACTTCATGGGCGATGACGTAGTCCATGGCCTCATAAGGAGCCAGAATTAACCGCCATGACAGCGATATTTTCGCATCGTGCGAGCAGCTCCCCCAGCGGCTTTTGGTGTCGCGTACTGTCACAGATTCAACATGTTTGCCAATGTGCTGCGCTTTTTCAAGGGTGAGGGGCTCCATGATTTCCTGCGCATAATCCGTTAGAAAGCGGCGAATGCGCGAAGTCGGATCATCAAGGTTCGTGCGAACGATCAGCGCTTGCTCTTCCAGATCTATTGTGGTGCCACGCTGATTATGATGCAAAATATCAATCTCCCGCATGCGTCCTAAAACCGGAATGCTCTGCCCATGTTCGAACGGTGTAATGCTTGGCAGGGCGCTGAGCTTGTCACGCATCCATCCCTCATATTTATCGGCAAAGTTTTTGGCACGTTTGAGGCTTACGCCTTTAGGGATAACCAGATGAAAGACCCGCGCCTTTGTATCTAGTCGTAGCGCAAGGCGTTTGGCGCGGGGACTTTGCTTGACGCGGATATGGCTTGGCCACTCATCAGGGGATTGCAGGCTGTGAAACATAAAGCTGACTTTATGGGTGAAACGCTACGGCGTCAATGGATTGCCGTATTTCTTGCGCACAGCCTCGATTCCGTGTTTGCTTTCATCATAGACCTCGGGCGCGATATCCGGAATGATTTTCAAGTCATGGGCAGGAATAGGGGAGATTTTGCTGCTTTCATGGGCGCGGATAAAATGCCGGAGGCGGGGCATAATTTCGTTTTTCCAGCGACTGCCGTTAAAAATGCCGTAATGTCCGCAGTTTTCTTGGAAGTGGTGGAATTGCTTGCTAGCCGCTAGTCCTGTGCAAAGCCCGTGTGCTGCCGTGGTTTGTCCGTGGGCAGAGATATCATCGAGCTCGCCCTCAATCGTGAGCAAAGCCGTGCGCTTGATATCGCTTGGGTCAACCATGTCACATGCGCCTGTCGCGTGGTTTTTCCATTTCATGAGGCCACGGGGCAAAGAGTGCTTTTGAAAGACCGTCTCGACCGTTTGCAGATAAAACTCTGCCGGTAAATCCATGACCGAGAGATATTCATCATAAAATTCACGGTGTTTGTTGGCCGATTCGCCATCACCTTCGATCAGATGCTGATAAAATTTCATATGCGAGCCCACATGCCGATCCAAATTCATCGACATAAAGCCGCCAAGCTGTAAAAAGCCGGGATAGACTTTGCGAAAAGCGCCGGGGTAATAGGCTGGCACGGCATAAGTGACAGAATGCTCGAACCATTCCAGCGATCTGTTTTCGGCGAGCTCTGTTACGGACGTCTTTGATATGCGCGTATCAATGGGCCCGCCCATAAGCGTCATTGAGAGCGGTTGGTTTACGTCCTTATCAGAGGCCATCAAGCTGACCGCGGCCAAAACAGGAACGGCAGGCTGACACACCGCAACGATATGCGTATCAACCCCCAGATATGTCAGAAATTCGCGGACATAGGTAATATAATCATCAAGGTTAAAATGTCCCTTATTCAAAGGGATCATGCGTGCATCCTTCCAGTCCGTGATATAGATATCGTGATGGGGGAGCAGCGCCTTTACGGTGCCTCGTAGAAGCGTTGCAAAATGGCCGGACATGGGGGCGACAATTAAAACACGGGGATCATGGCGATTTGTATCACGCCTGAAATGCAGCAGCTTGCAAAATGGCTTGTCTAAAACGCAGTGCTCTTCGACAGCAACAGTCTTACCACCAATATGGGTTTCCGTCAGGTCAAAAAAGGGCTTGCCAAAACGCCGTGTTGAGCGCTCGAACATTTCTGCCGCGGCACCGATTTTGCGACCAAGTGGTGTATGGGCAAAAGGGTTATTGGGGTTTTGGAGTACATTATGCGCGATCTCGGCCTGCCAGCGTGCAGGCGTTAAAAGGGCATGTTGAAGTTCATAAAGTTGATAAAGCACTATTGTATCTCACGAAAATAAATTGAAACAACGATACACCCTTTATTTTAGGGGAAAAATAACCGACAATGGTTAACAATATAGAAGTTTTTATTGCGGCGCAGCAATTTCAAAGACTTAGTCTTCTCAATTCATGGAGATGCATACAATGATAACGACATTAACCGATCAGCTTTACATGATGCTTTTTGATGTGACCCGCATTCCCTATGCAATCGCGGCGTTATTTCTGGTCATGATTATGGGGATGGTGATAGGCCCTTGGTCGGGAAATGCTTATCCTTTCACCTATTGGCTGACAGATAAAGCACTCGGCGGCTTCGGTGATAGGTTGGATCGCATAAAGCGTCAGCGGGTTGATCTAATGTTTAGAGGGTTTATTCTAACCGCGATCGCTTTTTTTATTGCTGTTTTATTGGGGCAGTATCTCTTTTCTTTTATCCGCTCCCAGCCGGTTTATGGTGCCTCGGAGATCATTATTCTTGCCCTCATGTTGAGTGCTGGAGCTGTTTGGGTCACGCTTTTGCGGCTTTATAAAGCGCTCGAGAATAAAGATGTCGGGCAGGGCGCTTATTACGCACTGGCGCGCTCGATGCGTTTAAATCTATCTAATACGGATAATTTTGGTATCACCCGCGCAGGCTTGAATTTTGCCGCGCGCAGCTTTGATAAGGGCATGGTGGCTCCGCTTTTTTGGTATATTATCGGCGGTATTCCTTTTGCATTAATCTATAGTGTTATCGCAGCTTTAAGCTGGCGTTTTGGTAAGGACGGATTTTCCAAAGGGTTCGGCGCTTTTCCAATGTTTCTTGAGCGCCTGCTTGGCTTTATTCCTTCTATGATTGCGGCCTTGATTCTGATGGTTGCGGCTTTATTTACCCCGACAGCCAAAACCCATAAGGGCTTTGCCGCATGGTTAGGTTATAAACACCGTGCAAAATATGAGGAAGGCGGGTATCCGGTCTCGGTTCTGGCTTGGTCGCTCAATCTTATTATCGGTGGCCCTTTTCAGGATATATCCGGCAGCGCACTTAATGGCGAGTGGGTAGGCCCCGAAGGTGCCACCGCACGCAATGATCACAAGCATTTGCGCCGTGCGCTTTATATTAATGTGGTTGCGCATATCTTGCTATTGGCGATGCTTTGTCTGATCTTTGTATTTAGTGCTTGACTTCAAAAGCATCCATGCATTATGTTTCGCCATCGCTGGGCGGATTCCGGCTGAAATAGTAGAATTTAAAGAAGGATAATGACATGGCTCGTCGTTGTATGATTACTG
>JBFHFW010000039.1:0-8547 GCA_041583395.1 Alphaproteobacteria bacterium | reverse complement strand
TCAGGTTGGCGCGCAGGCATTATCACGACCGATAAAACGCTAGCCCAAGCTACAGCTTTGCCATTTTTGCCAACCAGCGCACCAGTTCAGCATGGCGGTTTGCGTGTTACACTCTTTCATACGGACGCTCTTTAATAAAAGTCCTCCAAATGGGCTAAACGGGTTCTTGTCATGCAAGAGATCTATTTTACTCGTCACATCGGTGCAAGTGAAATGCGTCAGAGATTGAAGAGAACCGAATGGGTTACGTTCTAACTGTGCGATAAGATCTGATATCAAAACAAAAATGGCACAAAATGTGCTACGACATACATTAATATGCGCATTGCGCCCGATTGTTAATTGAAACCGTTTTATTTTCGGACGGTTTTGGTGTGGGCTGCGTTCTAAAATGATACGGTTGTGCAGGGTTTTTATATTTGAGTTCAAAGTAACATAGGGCAATACAGTGGAAGAAAAGACAACGTCACACAGTTTCATTACAGAGCAAAAGCTGGAACAGGAAAAAGAAGCGATTGAATATGCAGGGCAACTGCACTGGTTTCATTGGTTTGTTGTTATATTCTCTCTAATACTTACAATTACCGCATGGCACATCACCAAAAGCCAGATAAATGAAAAAGTCGCCACCCGTTTCAACCGCGAAGCCGAGCAGGTTATTGCCCTGGTCTCCGAGCGAATGGGCAAATATGAAGATGCATTATGGGGCGGTGTAGCCACCATTCACTCTCAAAGTTTTGGTATTGATTACCATGAATGGGAACGCTTTAGCCATGCCCTCGAATTGCCGACCAAATATCCCGGTATCCGCGGCATTGGTGTGATCTACAATATTAGCCCCGATAAGCTTGATACATTTCTTGCAGAACAAAGACGCGAACGTCCGGATTTTAAACTTCATCCCGCCCATGATAAAAATGAATTCTGGCCGATTACCTATATCGAACCTCTAAAAACGAATGCACAGGCTGTGGGGCTGGATATGGCGCATGAGGTCAATCGCTATACAGCCGCCCTTAAAGCGCGCGATACCGGAACCGCGCAAATTACAGGGCCTATTGTTTTGGTGCAAGATGCCGGAAAAACACCGGGCTTTTTGTTCTATGCCCCGTTTTATACAGGAGACACCCCAGATACTTTGGAAGAGCGCAGAAAAGACTTTGTCGGTATGGTTTATGCACCCTTTGTTGTTAAAAAACTGATGGAGGGTACGCTTGCCAAAGAAAGACGGCATATTGGCATCAAAATTACAGACCAAGATGAGGTGATCTATGATGAGCACCTTGAAGAGGAAAAGGATTTTGATCCAAGCCCATTATTCAGCCGATCATTTACCGTTGATCTTTATGGCAGAACATGGGTTTTTGATATCAGAAGCAAACAATCCTTCCGCGCAGCAGCACATAACAACAAGCCGTGGATTATTCTGTGCGGTGGACTTTTAATTGATTCGTTGCTTCTGGCGCTTTTTATCCTGCTCTCCCGTTCAAACCGCCGCGCCATTCATTTTGCCGATAATGTCACGACACAGCTCAGAGACGCCGTTGAGGAATCCAAAAAAGCGAATGAGGCTAAAAGCAACTTTCTTGCAAATATGAGCCATGAATTACGCACCCCTATGAACGGTATTATCGGCCTATCCAGCATCCTGATGGAGGTCGATCTGCCTAAAGATGAAAAAGAATCCATCAAGACCATTTATCAATCCTCGGAATCACTCCTCAGTCTATTAAATGATTTGCTGGATTTTGCAAAAATAGAAGCCGGAGAACTTCAAATAGAATCTATCCCCTTTAACCTGCGCGATGAAATCCTGCACATTAAAAATCTGTTGCTCCCGATCACCGAGAAAAAAGACCTGAAGCTCGACATAACGATCGATAGTACCCTGCCTGAATTTTTTGAAGGCGATGCTACCCGCATTCGTCAGGTGCTCTATAATTTGCTTGGCAACGCGATTAAATTTACAAACGAAGGACAGGTTTCCCTGCATATTTTTAAACCCGACCCCCATCAAAACAATATGATCCGGTTTAAAATACAAGATACCGGAATTGGTATCGCAGAAGAAATCCAGCACGCTATTTTTGAAAAATTCTCGCAAGAAGATGTAACCATTTCCCGCAGGTTCGGCGGCACTGGTCTTGGTTTGTCTATTTCAAGGAAAATCGTTGAAATTATGGGTGGCGCGATTGATTTTAAAAGCGTTAAAGGCCAAGGCTCCGTATTTTGGTTTGATATTCCTTTGGAAACGCCCTCTGCTTATGCCGACACCCTACAGCAAAAGCATCCCCTGCAAAATCTTGATGCACAAATGGCAACGATTAAAAACGCAAATATTCTGGTTGTTGATGACCATCCGACAAACCTTTTGCTTATCAGGAAAATGCTGAACAAACTTGGTTTTGAGCATATTGTTGAATGTGCCTCGGGCGAAGAGGCTTTAGAGCACTATACAAAGGAAAAATTTGATCTGATATTAATGGATTGTCATCTTCCGCATATCAGCGGCATGGAAACGACCAAAACTATCCGGCGGATGGAGCAGGAAAACCACACCCATTATACGCCCGTTATTGCGCTAACCGCTGATGTTTTGGAAGAAACACGGAAAAACTGTAGTGCTGCCGGGATGGATCTTTATCTTACCAAACCGATTACCAAGGACAAGCTCTCCAAGGCGATCATGGATGCGCTTGTTATGGCGCGGGGATCTCGAAAGGATGCTCAAGATATAACTGTACAGGCACAAACGCATGACCCGCTCAATCAGAATGTGGTTGATCTTACGCATCTAAGGGACTTTACGGATGGCGACCCCGAAGGAGAAAAGGAATTTTTTGCGATCTTCCTGTCCCAAGGCCTTAAAAATATCGCAGCGTTAGAAGAAAGCATTGCTGATCATGATGATGAAAGCTGGAGAGAGGCTGCCCATAAGTTTAAAGGCGCTAGCGCTAATCTTGGCGCTCAAACTCTGGCTAGGGCATGCCATGCTGCCGAGCATTGTGAACACCCGACCCAGACAAAAAAAGAACAAATGTTAGACGACATCCAAAAAGAATTCACACGGGTTGAACAATTTTTAAAGACCTTGCACACATGATCAGGCAGGCATGCAAAGATCCGTGTCTGCACATGCCGCAATATGATCTAAAAGCGCATCACGCGTAAAGGGCTTGGTAAGATAGGCCTTCGCACCAAAGCTCATGGCCTTTTCCTTGCTTGCCTCATCATCGCGGCTGCTACATACAACAATATAAGCTTCTGGATCGTTTCTTAAAATCCATTCCAAGACCGCATAACCTGAACCGTCCGGTAAGTTCAGATCTAGAAATATAATATCTGGACGTTCTTGCTTATATGCCTTGAAAGCCGAGCTGACGCCTTGCGCTGTTTCAATCATACATTGCCCTTTAAGATTTTTTCTAAATGTCCAGCGCATGGAAGGGTCATCTTCTACAACCAGCGCCCTTGTATTGTCTGCAAGATGCGTATCAATTCCGTAGGTCTGATCCTTCTTATCAAAATAATAAAGCGCCGAACTCAATGGATTATACAAGCAACTGGTTTTGACAACATTGGCCTCGAACGCATCACGCTGTGTGGAAAGATTATAGATATCAACCATCACACTCATCGCATTTTCGGGATTGATCAGCTCACAAACATTACTCGAGAGTTTCTTCAAATATCCCTGATCCGTGTTTTTACAAAAAAGATAGATATCCTCGAAACCGGCCATAAACAATGCACCATCTATGTTTTTCAAATAAACATATAGCTGCATTTCCATGTCCATCAGGATTTCTTTAGCAACCCTTAAAATTTGCAAATCCGGATCTTTTAAATGAATGCACGACCAACCTTTCCACTGGGCATAGTCGGAAGTAATTGAATCAAATGTCCTTTGCAGTTCAATATCAGCGTTTAACATGCATATTTTCATGGGATATCCCTCCTTTAAATTGCAACATGTTGTCTTGATACTGGCCTTATCTTCATATGCTGCAAAAGGGCTGCCTTTGAAAATGGTTTGGAGACATAACCCTGGGCACCACTTTCTAGCGAGTGGTGTATTTCATCTGCCTCATTACGGGCAGTTAACATGATAATTTTTGCATTGGGATCAAGTTCACGTATCGTGCCCATGACCTCATGACCGCTCATATCCGGTAAGCCAATGTCCAACAGGACAATATCGGGCGCGCTATCTACATATTTCTGGATGCCCTGCATGCCGGTGGCTGCAAATTCTATATTGAGTTCCGCAAGAAACGCATTAGCGATAAGAGCTTGGCTAAACTCATCATCTTCGATGACAAGGACGCGAGGTACCTCACTTGTGTATGTCGTTGAAAGCAATGACAGTACAGGTCTGTGATTTTTAATCCGTGGCTTGTTTTCGTTATCATATAAATGCTCTTTTATTGCTTTTTTCTCTTCCTGTTCCAGAGCATCTATCTTTTGTTTTACACTATCAAGTAACGCGTCACCATCATGCCCGAGCTCCAAAAAAGAGGCTAGATTCTGATCAGAATCTAGCCTCAGTTCTTCTACAAGGCGGGAAAGAAACGTCTTGTAGAGTTTGGGGGATATATAAGGAGCGACAACAAAAATATCGCCATCTTGACAGCGGAAAACATAACTCCCTTTGTCATCAAGGATTTCTTCTGCTACGGCCACAACATGGCGTTCATCAATATGATTAAATTGGTCGGTATGATATTGCGAGACATGCAAATAGATGCATCTCAGATTTGTAGCGGTCTTGGTAAACTGCCCAAGAAAATTGAATAAAAGCGCTTCGGTGTTTTCAAATACTTTGATCATTACGCCCTTCCATACTCTAGTAACCACTTATTACAGAAGATAAGAGCAAGCACCGTGCCAGATAATAATTCCATTTTATTACAATGACTTAAAATTTAATTGCAATAAATCCCATATAAATAGTTTTAAAATAGAACGCTTTATATATAATAGTTTTGTTTTGATCCTGTTTTTATTTGCTGCAAGTGAGGTTTTATCAAATAATGAGCGTATGTATATTAATCGCGGATGATGATGAGAGCCAACGCCACACGCTTTGCGGCCTGATGCAACGTAAAATGGGTTACCAGACGCTGGAAGCCGAGGACGGGCTTCAATGCCTTGAGCGCCTGAAGCAAGACACTAAAAATAAAATTAAACTGGTGATTTTAGACCTCCATATGCCGGTTATGAGTGGTCTGGAAGCGCTGGAGGCCATTTCACAAAAATACCCTAATCTTCCGGTTATTGTGCTTACAGGGCAGTCAAAAGTTGATAATGCCGTCCAGTCCATGAAATTGGGCGCGACGGATTTCCTGACAAAGCCCGTGCAAGCCGAGCGCATGATTGTTTCCATTCAAAATGCGCTCAAAATGAGCTCCCTGACCAAAGAGGTCGAGCGCCTGCATAAAAAAGAGGAAGGCAATCTGACCTTTAGCGATCTGATCGGCAGTGATACAGGCTTGTTGGATGTTGTGCAGCGTGGACGCAAGGCAGCGTCTTCAAATATTCCTGTTTTACTGACGGGCGAAACGGGCGTGGGTAAAGAAGTGTTCGCCAACGCCATTCATGGTGAGAGCGGTCGTGCTGGCAGACCTTTTATTGCCGTGAACTGTGGTGCTTTGCCGGAAAAACTGATCGAGAGCATTTTATTTGGTCATGAAAAGGGTGCCTTTACCGGAGCCATCACAAAAACAGCCGGAAAATTCCGCGAAGCTAATGGCGGGACAATCTTTTTAGACGAGGTCGGGGAGCTTCCCCATGATGCACAGGTCAAGCTTTTACGCGTTTTGCAACAAAAGGAAGTCGAGCCTGTGGGTGCGGCTAAGACAATTCCCGTTGATGTGCGCGTGATTTCTGCTACGAACAGGGATTTAAACGAAGAAGTGCAAAAAGGGAATTTCAGGGAAGATCTCTATTATCGCCTGAATGTGCTGCAAATCGAGATCCCTCCGCTCAGACAGCGCCAAAGTGATATTTTACCCCTTGCCCAACATTTTATCGAACGTTTTGCCCTTGCCGAAAACAAAGCGCAACAAGATCTCTCGCAAGAAGCGGAAAACTTCCTGACTGGATACAACTGGAGCGGTAACGTGCGCGAGCTTGAAAATGCAATCCACCGCGCCGTTGTACTCAGCGATAACAAGCAGCTCACGATTGGTGACTTTACCGATACGTCAGGATTCGAGCCCCATAGCGCGAATGCTGTTGATCCCTTTCATATTCCGATGTTTAACGAAGATGGAACGCTCAAAACGCTTGAGCAACTTGAAAAAGATGCTCTGCAGGTGGCGCTTAATCACTATAACAATAATGTGACAAAGACTGCCAAAGCTCTGGGTATTGCAAAATCAACCTTCTACCGGAAAGCGCAAATGCAGTAACTTTTCTTCCAATTGTTGGGAGATACGCCCCTAACATTTCCAGTTTGTTTCCCAACGACAAACTGGCCCCTGCTTTGATTGTGACAAAACAAGGGTAAAGGCCTGTTAACTTTAGATAAAATTTATTATAAGTTGCTACTAACAGGTTCAAATCACAAAATTATTTTATATTTTGTGTCATTCATAAGGTTTATTCAAGGGCAACCAGCACATCGCAAGGCGGCTTGGAGAGAATACCTGCTGCGGTGCCACCCAATTTCGGTATCAAGGTCGGCTGACCATGTACGCCGATGGTGATTAAATCCGCTTTCAGGCGTTTGACTTCGCTGCGCAGCTTATAATCAACGGCACCTTCAACCAATGTGCCGGATAGTTTTTTTTCATCACCATGATGTGTTTTGGCGAAATAAGAACGCTCGGTTTTCAAAAAAGCATTTAGCATTTTCTTTTGCGATGCTTCCGTAACCTCTTGTGTGTGTATATACATAAAAGTATCGGAATCATAAACGGGTAGACTATAAACATGTACAGCATAAAAATCGGCCATCGGAGCAATATCCATCGCCATGCGCATCGCTGTACGTGATGCAGGTGCAAAATCAATGGCCGACACGATGCTCTGATAGCCATCGGTGGGCTTATCTCTGACCATTAAAACAGGTGTAATGCCCTTGCGAATAACACGTTCAATGGTGGTTCCGATAAATAGATCACGAAATTTCTCCTTGCCATGCATGCCCATCACAATAAGGTCGGCTTTATCCGCATAGGCGCTCTCGAGGATTTGAAAAAATGCTTCACCGCCTTGCTTCACCGTGATTGTCGTTTTGACATCGGCGGCATCTTTGTAATTATCAAGGTAGCTCTGGATAAGACCTTCAATATCTTTTTGCAGGTTAAGTCCCTGTTTTTTGGTCTTGGGGCCGGTATAGGGCGGCGCAATATGAATGATTTGCAATTTTGCCTTTTGTTCTTTGGCGATTTTCAGTGCGCGTTCCATCGCACGGTCAGAATTAGCAGCCAAATCGGTGGCTAGTAAAATCTTTTTCACAATAGGCCTCCTGTGATTTTTTAAAATATCTATATCTAAGCTAGAACGCCAAAGTCTTGTGACAAGACACTGGCGTAGATATTCAGGATCAGGACCTATAAAAAAACCACCGATCGGCTAAAAGCCAAATCGGTGGTCAAGTGATGCTCGGGGATACGAGCATTACGCCGCTGCTACATGAGCAGCTTGGGGTATTTGTGTATATGATTCTTCAATTACAACCGCTTGTGCCGCAGCGGCAAGGACGGCGGCAATGCGAATAGCGGATTGCACGCCTTGTTTGCTGATGCCGGCTTTGGTGACTTCATTGACATGCGCATCAATACACATGCCGCAGCCATTGATCGCCGAGACAGCCAAGCTCATGAGCTCGAAATCGACTTTATCAATACCGGGATTGCCGATCACATTCATCCGCAAATTCGCAGGCATGGTCGCAAAATCCTTATCGCTGACCAGATGCACAAAGCGGTAATAAACATTATTCATGCCCATGATTGTGGCTGCGGCTTTGGCTGCAGTGATTTCTGCTTCATCCAGTTGTGCCGCGACCTCGCCATGAATGGCTGCGATTACGCTTTCTTGCTGCGTTGCATAAGCCGAAGCCAGCGCAGTCATATAGCCTTGTTTCAAGCTCAAGCCTTCAACACCATCCTCATCCATAATTTTTCCAAGGTTAAGTTTGGTATCTTTGGCATACTCAGGCATCTGATTTTTAAGTTGCTGTATAGACATTGTGATAGCTCTCCTTATGCGGCTTCTTTTGTAGCGTCTTGCAGGTTGATCACATCATCACCCTTGTTCCAGTTACAGGGGCAAAGTTCATCGGTTTGCAAAGCGTCCAGTACACGCAATACTTCCTTCGGATTACGCCCGACGCTAAGATCTGTAATCATGCTAAAGCGGATGATACCATCGGGATCCACGATAAATGTCGCACGCTGGGCAACGCCTTCATTGGCATCCAAAATACCGAGCGCTTCTGTCAGTTCACGCTTCACATCCGCCAACATCGGGATTGGAAGATCACGCAGCTCTTCTTGGTGTTTGCGCCATGCCCAGTGTGTAAATTCGCTGTCTGTA
>JBFHFW010000038.1:0-8594 GCA_041583395.1 Alphaproteobacteria bacterium | reverse complement strand
GCCGCGAAGGGGTTTTCGGATTTCGGGAGCGCTTCCTGATAATTATCATCCCCTAGCTCATAGTGCGCATTTGGTGCATGCGGATAAGGATCAAGCGCTAGAACAAGATTTTGCACCACTAGCTCACCCAGATCAATTTGCCCGTCAATAATACGTTCAGGATCTTCACTTTCATCCAAAATCGGCATCTCGCCATGTCCTGCAACCGCCTGCTTATCACGGCGCGCCTTAACAAGGGAAACAGCATCTTCGGGATCGGCATACCACGCTTCAAAATCCTCTTGAATATGCGCGGGCACATCATCCCCGCTCACCACACAGCTCTGCACAACATCGGCTGCAAGCGAGCCTTTGATATAAACAACACGCCCGCCATCCTGACGGCGTAAAACCAGATTCGCGTCCAACTTATCAAGCGACCGCACCCCCAAACGCTTTAGCAAATGCGCACGCTCGGCTTCGCCCACAGAAAGATTAATCTCACGCGGCGCTTTACTAATCTCATCAGCATTATAAAAATAAGACCATTCCGATTCCAAGCTCATTTCCCCTCCAACTCTTGCTCAACATAAGCCACCAATAAATCTATATGCTGCGCATCCGGCGATTGCACTGTGCCATATACATTACGTTGCAAGGCCTCACCCCAGTTTTCCTCACCACTTAAAACACGTTGATAGGCGTGCATACGCCCATTAAACCCTTTCATCATGCGCTTCATATGTTTCGGGATCCCCATATCACCGATGCCAACCTCACGCAGCATCTGATCCATATCGGCAAACATAATATCGAACACCGCCTGCCCAAAAGACGCATCCCGATCCTTTATTGTAAAAAACACATGCAATAACAAGAGATCAAAGCGCCCATCCATCGTATCGGGCACGCCCATATCGCTATAAAAGCAAGGTTTCCTTATCTGCTCCAAACAGTACGCATAAACGGCACGCGCTTCTTGTTCATAAGGATTTTTCTTTGCAAATACGCTAAACATTGTTTTTCCCGAATTTTAGAGCTATAGAGTCCATTAGTAACCTTACATAGGACGATTATGAAGAACACACAACTCTTTTTACTGACACTCGGCACAGCAACCCTCATCGGTGGATGCACACCCACCGTCGCCAAGCGCGGTAATATCATCGAAGACTATCAACTTTCCGAAGTCGTTGAAGGAGTCCACACACGCAAAGACGTACTGCGCATTATGGGGTCTCCCACCACGCGCGCACCCTTTGATGAAAACACGTGGTACTATATCGGCCAATACACTGAAAAGCGTGGTATCCTGGATCCTGAAATCACGGATGAACGCATTATCATCGTAACCTTCAATAACAAAGGCATTGTGGACACCATCACCGAAAAGGAAAAAGGCCGCATTGCAATCCCCATCGCCCGGGAAAAAACCCAAACACATGGCAACGAGCTCACAGTTATGCAGCAACTCCTCGGTAATATGGGCAAGTTTAACACCGAGGGCTTTGAGTAATATGGTTACCACATAAAAAAGCCCGCTTGCGCGGACTTTATTTGAACCAAGCCATAAAACACTTTTTTAAATCGGACGTTGTTGCACAACCTGAAGCAAGACATCATCAACACTTCCTGCACCCAAAACTTCGTTAGCAATGCGGTTTAGGCGTTCCTTAATATAATTAACCTGAATAATCCCACCCTTAAGTGCAGCCTGACGACTGAGCACGCCATACATATCTTGAATAAACGCATCTTGCAGTTTGGGCATACGGGATTCAACCATCTCGGCAGTATCCTCGCCCTGCACCTCAAGCGCAACAACCAGAGAAATAATCTGATTAACGCCACTACCATCGACAATAGGAAGGATTAACGGAGACAACTCAACAAACTGGGAAACATTAGCGGTATTGTCATCGCCTTTGGCATGCTTACCTGCCTTTGCTTCATGCGCTCCGTCTCCGGGAACAGAAGCTTCCGCTGATTGTGAAAAATAGAAATAAGCGCCTGCACCACCACCGGCAAGAAACAATAACGCAACAACTGCAATAAGAATTTTACTCATAAATACCCAATCCCTAACCTTAAGGCCTTAAAAGCCCCATTCACATATAAGAATATCTTATCGAAATTAATAAGCGGTTATTTAAAGATAAAATACTATGTAATTATCAATTTAAGTTATATATCAAGCACTTAATGGGATTACACTGCGTCACGAAGAACCTTGGAAACGGCGTCCAAAACACCATTTATTAAGGAAACCTCACCTGATTCGAAGAAAGAATGCCCCACATTCAGGTAGTCATTGATAATGATCGGCGAATCAATATCATTGTGTGCAAGAAGCTCATAAGATGCACACATTAATATGGCTTTGATCAAAGGCTCCAAACGCTTGCCCTCGTCCTTGCAATTCGCCTTAAGAATATCCGCCAGATCCCTGCCGCGTTCCTCGACACCGCGCATAATTTTAGTGAAAAGCGCTTTATCCGCTGCGACCAGAGCCTCGCCCTCCACTTCCATACCGAGACGGTGCTCAAGATACTCTGCCGCCACATCGGATAAAGGCTGCGCATTCAGATCAGCCTGATACAAAGCCTGAACCGCCAATAAACGTGCAGAGAGTGCTTTTGCTTTGTTACTCATAGCTCTTTTTAATCCTTATCATATCCAGCACTGCACGCACCGCAAAGCCACCTTTATCTTTTTGTGCTTTATCTGCGCGCGCAAAAGCCTGCTCCCGCGTCTCGCAAGTCAAAATACCGTTGCCGATCGCCAGTTTTTGATTAATCGAGATATCCATCAAGCCACGCGCACTCTCGCCTGCGACAATATCATAATGTGAGGTCTCACCACGGATCACACAGCCCAGCGCAATATAACCGTTATATTTACCACTCGCTTCAGCCATGGCAATCACCGCCGGAATTTCGAGCGCCCCGGGCACCTCCACGCGGTCATAGCTCGCACCGGCCTGATCCAAAGCCGCCATCGCGCCCTCAGCCAAGTGATCCGAGATATCTTCATAAAAACGTGCTTCTATAATCAGGATATTCATAGCTTAATCCTCAAGTGAACGATGACCGCTTATATACAGGCCATAGCCCTCAAGGCCAACAATATTTTTCTGCGCATTGGATAAAAGCTCCATTTCGCGCACCCCAAGATCGAGCAATATCTGCGCACCGATCCCGTAATCACGAAGCTCTGTCTTTGTTGCGCCCTCAGCTTGCGCCTGTTTCAAGCGGCGCGATAATGTGTGCGGAGACGGATCACGCAGCAACACCAGCACTCCGCGCCCCTCGGCCTCGATCATATCCAAAGCCCGTGCAACGCGGTCGCTGCGCCCCAACACATCGTAAAAGACATCTTCAGCATGCATCCGCACCAAAACGGGCTTATCACCGCTACTGATATCACCTTTGACCAGCGCAACATGCTCGGCATCCTGAATTTTATTGGTGTAGATAATGCGTCTAAAGCCTTCAAAATCATCCTCGTAAACGCGCTCAACCAAGCTCTCGGAACGACGGCGATATTCAATGAGACTTGCAATCGTCCCGACCTTCAGCCCATGCTTTTGCGCATAGACCAGCAAATCCGGCAAGCGCGCCATAGAGCCATCATCATTCATAATCTCGCAAATCACACCCGCTCCGCTAAAACCCGCCATCTTGGCCAAATCAACAGCGGCCTCTGTATGACCGGCACGGCGAAGCACCCCGCCATCGCGCGCCAGCAAAGGAAACACATGACCCGGTGTCGCAATATCATCAGGCCCACTTTCGGGATGAATAGCCGCGGCAATCGTTGTGGCACGATCCGCCGCTGAGATGCCAGTCGTCACACCCTCTTTGGCCTCGATCGAAACTGTAAAGGCCGTACGGTGCTGCGTATTATCGCCGCGCCCCATGAGCTCTAGACCGAGGCGCTCGACCATCGCGCGCTCCATCGGCAGGCAAATCAACCCGCGTCCCTCTTTGGCCATGAAGTTGATATTCTCGGGCGTTGCCATCTCGGCCGCAATAATCAAATCACCCTCATTCTCGCGATCTTCATCATCAACGACAATCACAGGCTTGCCTGCCTTGATATCGGCAACGATTTCCTCCACGCCTGACAGAAACACCTGATCGCCCTTTTCCAAGCGCGCATCACCTATATCTTGCTTGCTGATTGTTTTCATGCTGTTGCCTTTACATCCATCATGCGGGCAACATAGCGCGCCAGCATATCAATCTCAATATTCAAATGATCACCCACCGCCTTATCCGATAGCGTTGTGGCCTGCCACGTATGGGGGATAATATTCACACCGAAAATATCACCCTCGACCTCGTTCACCGTCAGCGAAATCCCGTCCAAAGTAACAGAACCCTTCGGTGCGATAAAATGCGCAAGATCAGCAGGTGCCTTGATTTTCAGACGATGTGAACCACCCTCCTCTTTGATCGAAACTATCTCCGTCACCCCATCGACATGCCCCGAAACAATATGCCCGCCCAGCTCATCACCCATTTTAAGGGCTGGCTCCAGATTGATGCGCGTATTTTCTGCCCATTCAGACAAGGCCGTTTTAGACAGACTCTCCCGCGAGACATCAACCGCGAACCAGCTTACGCCTTTCTCCACCACGGTTAAGCAACAGCCATTACACGCAATCGAAGCACCCAGCTCTGTATGGCTCAGATCCAGCCCTGTCTCGATCACAAAGCGCAGATCATCACCCTCATGAAGCTCATGCACGCGGCCAATATCTTGAATAATTCCTGTAAACATAGTGCTTTCATTCCTGTCATCCTGAGCACAGCGAAGGATCTCCGAGTCTGCAATAGAGATTCTTCGGCTTCGCCTCAGAATGACATCGTCATATCTGGCGCCACCCTACGCCTTTGCGCGATAAATTTCCAGTACATCTTCACCGACAGCGCGCTTTTCTGCGAGTTCAAGCCCCAATTTGGCTGGTGCATCATCAAGATCAATGGCCAAACCACTTTCACCAATGACATATGGGGCACGCATAATATGCAGCTCATCACCGTATCCAGCCTCAATAAAGCTATGCATCACCTTCGCACCGCCCTCGACCATCAAACGCGTAATGCCACGCTCGGCCAACTGGTTAAGCACATTTTCGATCCCGTCATTGCGAAGGAGCGTCAGCGACTGCGGCAATCCATGGATTGCTTCGTCACATTGTTCCTCGCAATGACGATCAAAGATAATCAAAGGGTGCTGATCTGCGCTCTTCACCAGTTGTGAATCTTGAGACAAACACTTTCTATCACCTAAAACCACCCGTGTTATTGTGTGTTCAAGACCATCAACCCGCGCCGTGAGCAAAGGATCATCGGCCAATGCCGTTCCCATCCCCACCAAAATTGCATCATGCCGAGACCGTAAATGATGCATATAAGCACTGGCCTCGACACCCGTAATCTGCGTCCGCACACCGGGCTTTTCGGCAATCTTGTTATCTGCACTCACCGCGATTTTAAGGGTCACAAAGGGGCGGTTCTGGGTCACGCGCAAAAAGAAACCGGCATTGAGCGCCAAAGCCTCGGCTTCACAAACACCTTGGGCAACCTCAATCCCCGCATCACGCAGCATCTTGATACCCCGTCCCGAAACACGCGGATCAACGTCATGACAAGCCACAACAACCCGCGCTACCCCTGCATCAATCAAGGCCTGCGCACAAGGCGGCGTTTTGCCGTGATGTGCACAAGGCTCCAACGAAACATAGACTGTGCCACCACGCGCGGCCTCTCCGGCCAT
Source organism: Alphaproteobacteria bacterium (assembly GCA_041583395.1). Lineage (GTDB taxonomy): Bacteria > Pseudomonadota > Alphaproteobacteria > Micavibrionales > Micavibrionaceae > UBA6929. The sequence continues at coordinate 2,831 of JBFHFW010000038.1, read as the reverse complement.
CCCGAGCGCCACCACTTCGGCATGTGGCCGCCCACCGTCAGCCGTGCGCCCTTCACCGACAACCGCGCCTGCCGTATCCAGCACCACACAGCCCACAGCCGGATTAGGCGCAACACGCCCCAGCCCCTCACGCGCCAAATCCAACGCACGGTTCATAAGCTCAATATCTTGAAGTAAATAAAACATTACAATATTTCACCACAAAGACGCCAAGAACACAAAGGGGCACAAAGCTTTTAAAACATTTCTTTGCGAAACTTGGTGTCCTTTGTGACTTGGTGGTGAAAATCAGGAACATCCGACAGGAAGATTTTTCAAATCATCAACAAAAGCGTTAAAGTCTTCCGGATCGCTGAAATTGCGGTACACGGACGCATAGCGGATATAGCCAATCATATCGAGCTTTTGCAAAGCCTTCATCACCGCTTCACCGATGGCACCCGATGTAATCTCGGCCTCGCCCTGCTTTTCAAGCGAGCGCACAATATCACTTGCCACACGCTCGATCACGTCCAGCTCCACAGGGCGCTTTTGCAAGGCAATCTGCATGGATTTAATAATTTTATCGCGATCAAAAGGCTGCTTACGGCCTTCGGATTTCAGCACTGTCATCTCGCGGAGCTGCACCCGCTCAAACGTGGTAAAGCGCTCCTCACACTCAGGGCAAGAGCGACGACGGCGGGTCGCGGAATGATCCTCCGTCGGGCGCGAGTCTTTGACTTGCGTTTCTTCATTTCCACAAAAGGGACAGCGCATTCTTACCTTCAGTTCCTACAAATCGCTATAAATCGGGAAGCGCGCACAAAGATCTTTAACCTTCGCACGAACAGCCTTCTCGACCGCGGCATTGCCCTCAGCACCATTGGCAGCCAAGCCATCCAGCACCTCGAGAATATATTCACCGACCAGCTTCCATTCAGCCACACCAAAGCCGCGTGTTGTACCCGCAGGCGTTCCCAAACGCACACCGGAAGTCACCATTGGTTTTTCCGGGTCAAACGGCACAGAGTTTTTATTACAGGTAATTCCCGCGCGCTCCAATGCATCCTCGGTAATATCACCCGTCAGGCCTTTGGGACGCAAATCGACAAGCAAAAGATGGCAATCTGTACCGCCCGATACAATATCAAGCCCACCGGCCATTAATGTATCAGCCAGCACTTTTGCGTTTTCAACAATCGCCTTAGCATAAAGCTTAAACTCCGGCTTAAGCGCTTCACCGTAGGCCACTGCTTTTGCAGCGATAACATGCATCAGGGGGCCACCTTGAATACCGGGGAAGATCGCGGAATTAAGCTTCTTGTAGATATCCAGATCATTGGTCAAGATCATCCCACCACGAGGGCCACGCAAAGTTTTATGCGTTGTTGTCGTTGCCACATCCGCATATGGGAACGGCGAGGGATAGCTACCACCCGCAATCAAGCCCGCATAGTGCGCCATATCGACAAATAGGATCGCACCCACCTTATCGGCAATCTCGCGGAAGCGCTTAAAGTCAATCACACGCGGATAAGCAGAAGCACCGGCAATAATCATCTTCGGCTTATGCTCCAGCGCCAAACGCTCGACCTCATCATAATCAATCAGCGCCGTATCCTTACACACACCATATTGCACGGCATTAAACCATTTACCTGATTGATTAGGCGCCGCGCCGTGGGTCAAGTGACCACCGGCATTCAGAGACATCCCCAAAATCGTATCACCGGGCTGAAGCAGCGCCATCATCACACCTTGGTTAGCCTGAGAACCGGAATTGGGCTGCACATTGGCATATTTCACATTAAAGAGCTGCTTCGCACGATCACGCGCCAGATCTTCAGCCACATCTACATATTCACAACCACCATAATAACGGCGCCCTGGATAGCCTTCGGCGTATTTATTGGTCATGATCGAGCCTTGCGCCTGCAGCACGGCTTTGGAAACAATATTCTCCGAAGCAATCAGCTCGATTTGCGTTTGCTGGCGCTCCAGCTCATGTTCGATAGAACCAAAAAGCTCCGGATCTGCATTCTTTAATTCGGTCGTAAAAAATCCGCTCATTTGTGCCTCATTCATTGCGCGTTCACCCATTATTAAATCTCCCTGTTAAGTTTATTGACGCGCGCCTGATGACGCCCGCCTTCAAATTCTGTGTTTAAAAATACGTCTACACATTCAAGCGCAGTCGCTTCATCAGTAATCCGTGCGCCCAGCGCCAAAATATTCGCATCATTATGTTCACGCGTTAAACGTGCCATCTCGGGGCTTGTACAAAGCGCACAGCGCACAGCCTTATTCCGGTTGGCCGCAATCGAAATCCCGATACCCGACCCACAAATCGCAATCCCACGCTGCGCACGACCGCTTGCCACAGCATCGGCCACCGCATAACCAAATTCAGGGTAATCAACAGAAGCATCCGAATCGGTTCCCAGATCCAAAACCTCATAACGATCAGCCAAAGCTCTCTTAATCACTTCTTTCAGCTGATAGCCACCGTGATCACAAGCCAGTGCAATAATTTGAACCTCAGACACCTAACTGCCCTCTTTCTAGAAAAGTGAACACAACATATAGTAGGTAGACTCTATGAGATCAAGCCCTTCTTGCGCATGACATACTCTAATCTTTTAAGCGCATTACGCTTGAGCATCTCTTCATTTGCAGTTGCCGGCCCCTGAATAGATACTTCCGTCAGGCTGGCCGTATCCATGGCTGATACCCGCACAACATTGCCCAGCGGATAAAATTCAAAAATAACTTCACGACCCTGTAAAAAACTCTTGTCCATATGAGTTTTATATTTCAAACTGCGCGCATGAACAAGAGAGCACATTTTACAT
>JBFHFW010000037.1:0-8765 GCA_041583395.1 Alphaproteobacteria bacterium | reverse complement strand
TGAAAGAGAACCATACATGGCACGACGCAAAATGATTTATGAAGGCAAGGCAAAGATCCTTTATGAGGGTACAGAACCCGGCACATTGATCCAGTATTTCAAGGATGATGCGACTGCTTTTAATGGTGAGAAAAAAGATACAATTGCGGGCAAGGGCGTGCTGAACAACCGCATTTCTGCGCATATCATGACCAAGATCGAGGCAATGGGTATCCCGACGCACTTTATCAAATCCATCAATATGCGCGAGCAATTGATCCGTAAGGTGGATGTGATCCCGATTGAAGTAGTGATGCGCAACGTGGCCGCAGGATCACTTTGCAAGCGCTTGGGACAGGAAGAGGGCAAAATTCTCGATCGCCCATTGGTAGAGTTTTACTATAAGGATGATGCGCTGGGTGATCCGTTGGTAGGTGAGGATCATATTCTGACCTTTGGCTGGGCTGATCCTTATGAGCTTGAAGAAATGGTCGCCATGGCATGGCGCGTGAATGATTACCTCAGCGGTTTGTTTGCAGGCATTGGTCTTACGCTTGTGGACTTTAAGCTTGAATTTGGTCGCATCTATGGCGAGCATGGCGAGATTTATTTGGTGTTGGCGGATGAGGTTTCACCGGATAATTGCCGCCTGTGGGACACCAAGACTGGCGAGAAAATGGATAAAGACCGTTTCCGTTATGATCTTGGTGATCTGGTCGAAGGCTATCAGTATATTGCTAAAAAACTCGGTCTCATCCCCGAAGGTGGGATTGTCGAGGGTGGTAACGTCAATGAGAAGCTGATGGAAAACCTCGATCTCATTGAAAATGAACTCGCCGAGCGCCGTAAATTGCGGGATATTAAGACGGGTGGAAAGACACGTAAATCATAAAGGAGAAAATTCATGCAAAATGCGTTTAATGATGTTTCCGGTGTAACAGAGTATCACGCACATATTTATTTTAAAGAGGGTCAAGAATCCGAGCAACAAGCTGCAGATTTGGCTCAACATATTGAGAAAACATTTAATCAAAGTGTAACAGAGCACATTGTTTATAGTCAGTCATCTGTTGATAAAAAACGCGCAGGTCCTCATGCAGTTCCCAATCATGCCCTACATTTTAAGCCGGAAGCGTTTGCAGCTATTGTGCCTGCGTTACAGATGAATTTTGCAGAGCTCTCAGTTCTCATTCATCCTGTTACAGGTGATGAAATCACGGATCATTTGGATGCTTCAATGTGGATGGGCAAAGAGCTGCCCTATAATATGGAGTTTTTTGATCAGGAAAGAGCGCGAATAGCAGCGGCTGCAAATGCGCCAAAGCCATAGATTTTAATGGTCTTTAGCTTTCACTAACAGCAAATTGTTCTTTAAAGACCCGCTCTTGTAGTGGGTCTTTTGCATCAAAGAGCAGGGTTTTGGAAATGGTCTTGGATTGACGTACTGTTGCCTCGCGGATATTACGGACTTCAAAGGCATCGGCTGTGGCACTCACGGGGCGCTCTGCCGGTTTGCGAATGCTAAAGCTGACCTCGCAATCATTATCAATCAACGCACCTTTCCAACCGCGTGGGCGGAACGGGCTAATCGGGGTCAGCGGCAACACATTCGCATCCAGTGGCACAATAGGCCCGCCGGCAGAAGAATTATAAGCGGTCGAGCCCATCGGTGTGGAAACCATGACGCCATCGCAAATGAGCTCTTCAATACGTTGTGTTCCATTCACAGAGATTTGAATTTTAGCGGAATTATGGGTTTCGCGGAAAAGCGAAACTTCGTTATAGGCCACACTAGAATGCTCTTTACCCAGATTGTCGGTGGCTTTCATCTCAAGCGGATGAATGACCACGGATGTTGCATTTTTGATGCGCTCCATCAGCCCGTCACGGTCATAACTATTGAGCAAAAAGCCAAGTGTTCCCAAGTTGAGGCCAAAAAGCGGCGTATCGCGTTTCTCGAAATGGTGGAGCGCACGTAGCATCGATCCGTCCCCGCCCAGCACAACAATCACATCCGCTTTCTCCGGCTCCACATGGTCATAGAGGCTGCGCATTTCCTCCAGCGCTTTTTGTGCGCGGGGCTTAATCGAAGCATGAAAGGCAATCTTGGTCATGATCTTCCCCTAGGCCGCCCATTCTGTCGGGTTTTTAAGGAAGGCCTCGACGCTATCAAGGGTTTCTTTATCGAAATATTGGCCTTCGCGCGCAACTTCCATCACGTCCCACCAGTTACATAGTGAATGGAGGGTAATGCCAAGTGCTTTCATATTGGCTTCACTGGTCGGGAAAATCCCGTAATGAAAGACAACAAAGGCATGCTTAACGGTGGCACCAGCTTCGCGTAGCACATCAATAAAGACTTTTTTAGAGCCACCATCGGTCTGAAGGTCTTCAACCAAGATGGTATTTTTACGCGGTGCGTCTTCAGGCATATAGCCCTCGATCTGCGCCATGCGGCCAAAGCCTTTAGGTTTTTTACGCACATAAAGCATCGGCTTTTTCATGCGCTCGGCTACAAAAGCGGCGTAAGGAATACCAGCTGTTTCGCCGCCCGCAATATAATCCAGCGTATCATCACCACTGATTTCTGCATTCAGAATTTCCACGGCGGCATCCATCAAGAACTGGCGCTCTTCGACAAAGCCGATGAGTTTGCGGCAATCGACATAAGTCGGGGATTTCTTACCGGATGTGAGGGTAAAAGGTTCGCGTGCATTAAAGGCCACAGCTTGGGTGTCCAGCAAAATTTGCGCAGCGCGTTTGGCGATTTCTTTTCTGCGCGCGGGCGTGAGGGGGGAAGGGGTTTGTGTTTCGATCATGGCAACAAATTCCTGCATGGAGGTGTCGGTGACTTCTAGAATTTTGGCAATGCTCTCGGTCGATGGCCAGCGCGGCTTTCCATCAGGGCTATGGCGTTTGCTTTTATTAAAGGATGTCGAATCAAGTCCCGCCTTTTTGGCAAGTCCCGAGGCTGAATATCCCTTACTTTTTGCAAGCTGGTCGATGCCATTCCAAATTCTGTCATGTGTGAACATGCTTATGAGTTCCTCTCTGATTTAGGACTACAGTCCCATTTCCCGCCCCTGAGGTAAAGAGGAAAAAAATCCTATTTTATGATTGACAGCTTCGGAAATATCGGGCAAAAAATAGAACATAAAAAGAACAAAGAGAAAACAAAGAGCAAAAAAGGAACCGGAAATGAGTTTGAATAGCAGAAATAAAAATCAATACGGGGCAGAAACAGTGCCCTTCGAATCGGCAGAAGAAGCATGGTTCTGGTTCATAGCTGCGCAAGAAGCCAAGGAATCAGGCGCGCGCTTTGTTGCGGGCAGCGGCCTTTTCCCTAGACCGTGCGAGCCGATTGATATCCTGAAGACAGTGGATAGGCTCTACCGCAAGCGCCGTTTGCTGCGTGATCATGTGCTGGTGCTGCGTCACTATGGCCGCCGCCATGTGTCCCCTGATCCGCGCCGCATTAAAGAAGCCCGCGCCCATGTGCTGTGGGAAGAGGCGCTGGAGCGTATCGAAGAGGTGCTGATCGGTAAAAAGATTGTCCGCAATGATATAAGAACGCCGCGCCAAGGCTGGCACAATGATGCTTTGATCATGATGGGAGATGCCTAGATGGTTGATCGGGATCAAAATCCTCAAAAAGCATGGGTTGTCTTTAGCGGCAATACGGAGCTTTTCTGGGTGCGCTTCCTGAGGCCTGGATTTCGCCATTGCTATCTTGTGCTGCATGACGGTACGCACTGGATATCGCTTGATCCGCTGGCCAGCCATATGGAGCTGACGGTGCATGAGCTTCCTGCGGAATTTGATTTACCCGCTTGGCTGGCACAGCAGGGGCAGCGCATTGTGCCTGCACAAATGAAACGCTTGAAACGCGCAGCACCTTGGAGTGCGCTGAGCTGTGTCGAGGTCATTAAACGCATGCTTGGCATTCATAAATTCACGCTGCTGACACCGTGGCAGCTTTACCGCTATTTGGCGGCTCAAAATAATCTCACCACTTTTCAACATCGTAAAGGAGACACATCATGGGAAGCATAACCGCCGCCCCGAAGGCACCACAGCCGACAGTGATTTATCAAACAGCGCCCGCACCCACCCCCGTGGCCGAGCCTGCAACGGTATCAGAAGCCGTAGACACAGCAGAAACCCGTAAATCGGATTTACTACGCCGTTCCCGCGGACGCCTTGGCACAATCCAGACAGGTTTTCGTGGTTTGGTCAGTGCGGTCAATGATCCTGCTGCGGGCAGTAAAAAAACATTACTAGGAGAATAAAATGATTGATGAAAATATAAGCACCCAAGAGGCCGAAAAATACGATGTCGAAGCCTTGATTGAAAGCTATAACGCGGCACGTAAGCAGCGTGGTAACTGGGAAAGCCTGTGGCAGGAATGCTATGATTATGCACTCCCGCAGCGTGGTAATTTTACAGGCATGCAAGCCGCCGGTGCTTCGCGCATGGATAAGCTTTTTGACGGAACGGCGCTTGATGCGGTGGATCAATTGGCCGCTAGTTTGCTGGGGAATTTAACGCCGATCTGGTCACAATGGTTTGGGCTTAAACCCGGCCCTGATCTCAGCAATGAAGAGGCTGATCGTCTGTCCCCGATTTTGGAAAAAGCAGCGAAAACCATACAGGATCATTTTGATCGCTCGAACTTTGCCGTTGAGATTCATCAATGCTTTTTGGATCTGATCGTGGGTGGCACAGCTTCCCTTTATTTCGAGGAAAATGCTCCCGGTGAATTTTCGGCTTTCCGTTTTAAATCCATCCCTTTAAGCGAGATTGTTCTTTCCGAAGGTGATAGCGGATATCTGGAGCATGCTTATCGCACGTTATCGCTGACATTGGCGCAGATTACGGATCGTTTCCCTGATGTGGAACTGCCTGCGGAGTTGCTGAAAAAAGCATTGCGTGATGCCAATACAGAATTTGAAATTCTGGAGACGGTTGCACCGCAGGGCTTGGGGTATGGCTATAAAGCTTTATTGGCCGAGCAAGGCATGCCCCCGATATTATTGGCGAAACATAATCTCATGAGCTCGCCTTTCATTAATTTCCGTTGGCTGAAATCACCGGGTGAAATGTATGGGCGTTCGCCTGTGATGAAGGCTTTACCGGATATTAAAACCGCCAATAAAGTGGTGGAGCTTGTCCTGAAAAATGCCTCGATCGCTGTGTCGGGTATTTGGCAGGCTGACGATGATGGTGTTTTAAATCCTGCGAATATTGAACTGACCCCCGGGAGTATTATTCCCAAGGCTATTGGCTCGAAAGGCTTGCAGCCACTGGATATGCCCGGGCGTTTTGATGTGTCCGAACTTGTGCTGGGAAGTTTGCAAAGCCGTATTCGCCATGCCTTGTTAGCAGATCGTTTGGCACCCGTTGTAGGGCCAAAAATGACAGCGACAGAAGTGCTGGAGCGTTCAGCAGAGATGTCATTGTTATTGGGCGCAACATATGGGCGCTTGCAATCCGAGCTTCTAACGCCGCTGATTAAGCGTGCCTTTAATATCCTGCGCCGCCGTGGGGAAATTCCCGATATTAACCTCGATGGGCGCTTGGTGGTTGTGGATTACCGCTCTCCGCTTGCACGTGCGCAGGGGCAACGCAATGTCCAAAATACGCTTAGCTGGATTAACTCCGTGCTGGCTATGGGGCCGGAAGCCGCCACAAGCGTGGATCTGGTCAATGCTGCACGTTTCCTAGGCGAGGCGCTCGGCGTGCCGAGTGATCTGATCCGTAAAGAGCCACTCGCGCCCTTAAAAGAGGTGGTCGAATCTTTAAGTGAAGGAGTAAGCGATGTTCAATAGCGATATCCTTAGCCACGTCAGCAAAGTTGATCTCCGCGATATCGAGCGTAGCTTTGCACGACTATTTGCCTCCGAAGAGGGGAAGCGCTGCTTGGCACACTTACAGCTCACGACCTTTCACCGTGCGCTCCCCGCCGATGTACCTGATGCCGAGCTGCGCTATGCCGAAGGGCAGCGTGCGCTGGTCGCTACAATTGTACGTCTGATCGAACGCGGTCGACGTAACTAATCCAATTTCATGAAACCAAAAAGGAGTCCTTAAATGGAAAACATACACGAAGAAGAAAGCAAAGACATGGAGGCACCGCAATCCGCTGAAACAGCGATCGATGTGCCTGAAAAATTCAAAGATCCTGAAACAGGGGAGGTGAATGTCGATGCACTGGTGAAATCTTATAAAGAGCTGGAAAAGCGTTTGTCGCAAATGCCATCCGCCCCCAAAAGCCATGAGGAATATTGCATTGAATGCGAACATGGCCTCTTTGAAGTTGATCCGGAGATCAATAAGCGCCTGCATGAAAAAGGCTTCACGCAAGACCAAGCGCAAGAGGTCTATAACCTCGCATCCGAGAAAATGGTGCCGATGATCCGGCAGCTTTCCGGTGATTTCGCAGCCGACCGTGAGGTTGAAAAGCTGATCAACCATTTTGGTGGTGTCGAGCAATGGCAGGAAGTCTCCCGTCAACTCTTGGCCTATGGGCATCAAAATTTACCGCATGATGTATTGGCGGGTCTTTCAAGCTCTTATGAAGGGGTCATTGCCCTGCATAATATGATGAAATCCGAAGAGCCTGCTTTGGGTGGAAAAGCCAAAAATCCATCAGCTATGGATCAAAAAGATCTGCAATCCATGATGCGTGATCCGAAATATTGGCGCGATAAAGATCCAGCCTTTGTGGCGCAAGTCACGGAAGGCTTCCAAAGTATGTATGGGAAGAAATAAGCCTTAAATGAAGCCACTAAAACCCCGTCTCAAAAAGAGTGCGGGGTTTTCCTTATGCTGTTGGTGGAATGAAAGGCTCTTCTTGCGGGAGTTTTTCGAGGTTCATGTGCCGATTGAGATAGTCTTCAAGTTCAAAAATAAGTTTAGATGTATCAGTTTCAGGGGTTTGTAGATGCGCATTTTGATGCAGGAAATTATAAAGGTGACGAATTATATCATCGAGTCTAGCTGAGTCCTCAAGGGTAGTATTCGCTATGATTAATTTTTTTGCCGCACTGATGTTTTTAGGAATATCTTTTTTTCTGCATAAAAATCACAATATGAAAACACTAAGGAGGCGATGTTAAATGTTGTTGGTTTTAAACTCATGATTAACCCCTTTTGTTATTGCAGGGATTTATAATTTATTATTTATGAAAAAACAAGAAAAACCTATGCCTGCGTATCGGCGAATTGTGAGGCGACGTAGTCATCGACGACATTTTGGAACGAATCACGCACGGCTTTGGTCAGGGGGCGGAATTCGAGAGCAACCGAATTGGCGCTTTTGCGGATGACTTGTGCGCTATGGGGGACATCAATCATTTCATCACGCAACTTGAATTTCAGGATAACATTATGTTCATCCTCAACACCGAAATCCTCTGCACCTGCTTGCAGCAAAACGCCGCCCAAAGACCAGTCTTGCACAGGATATGTCTTGCCATTGACAACACCGACACATGTATCACAGCTGCGGCGGGTAAAGCGGCGGCGTGAGGGGTTATCGTCATTGGCGACTTTTTCCCGTAAACGGAATGTATTCATGATTTTCTCAAACATAATAATTCCTTCTTTAAGAGGTGCGATATATTGCGAAGTGGCTTTAAGGTAAAATAATTTTCAAAAAAATGCAAATTTCTTGAAAATAGCGATTGACAATTAAGGAATATTTTCCTACATTAAATTCATCAACGCCATAAGTGCGTCTTTCAAAAGGGAGCAGGGAACCGGAAACGGTCTGCTCCTTTTTTCTTGTGCGATCCAAGGCCGGAGAACTCTGACAACCGCGGCTCGAACAATCTCCCTTTAACTTTAAATAGAAAAGAGAATTGATATGTCTACAACTATTGATCAGGCTTTTATCAAGCAGTTCGAGCGTGAAGTGCATGAAGCCTACCAACGTCAGGGTTCTAAATTGAGAAACACTGTGCGTACAATTTCAAATGTAAATGGCTCAAGCGCTGTCTTCCAAAAGGTTGGCACAGGTACAGCCTCAACTAAATCAACACACGGTATGGTGCCGGTGATGAATTTGGATCACACAAATATCGAAGTGGTTCTGCAAGATTACTATGCGGGTGACTGGGTTGATCGTTTGGACGAGCTCAAAACCAATATTGATGAGCGTCAGGTGATTGCTGCCGCAGGTGCCAATGCATTGGGTCGTAAAACAGACGAGCTGATTATCGATGCCCTTGATACAGCCAGCACAAATACTGTCGTAGAAGGCAATATCGGCATGACCAAAGATAAAGTCTTTGAGGCTTTTGAAATTTTGGGCGCTGCCGATGTTCCCGATGATGGCCAAAGATACGCAATTGTTGGCTGGAAACAGTGGAGCGAGCTTCTTGCGCTGGATGAGTTTGTAAATGCCGATTATGTGGGTGCTGACGCGATGCCATTTGCAACAGGTGCGCAAGCCAAAATGTGGCTGGGTACAATCTGGATGCCGCATTCCGGTCTTCCAATTGATGTGAATGATATCCGTTCGACATTCTGGTACCACAAAACAGCCGTCGGCCATGCAAGTGCCTCTGATGTCCAAACGGATATCTCATGGCATGGTGATCGCGCAGCACACTTCGTCAATAACATGATCAGCCAAGGTGCCGGCCTGATTGATGAAGCCGGAATTGTGACTATCGAGTGCGACGAGACTCCCGACTAAAAAAGCTTCTGACATTTAACTGTGGACGTTGTTAAAGACGGTTTCGCCTACCTTATGTAGTGCTTACCGTCTTTGCCTAGCCAC
>JBFHFW010000036.1:0-8837 GCA_041583395.1 Alphaproteobacteria bacterium | reverse complement strand
GTGGCCACATAGTTCATTTGCGCAAAACAAGGCGTGCTTAGCAGAGCAAAAATCGCTATAAAAAGAATCTGTTTCATATAAAGGTTTTTAGATGGCTGATATCAAAAAAGCAACGATGGATGATCTCGGGACGCTCTATCAGATTGTCCACGGCATGGGGCACGCGCGTGAGAGCGATTATTTTGAGCTGACGCTGTCTATGAGTGACCGGATTTTGTTCCTTGTCGAGCATGACGGGCAACCCGCGGGCTACGGGATTTTAAACTGGCAGCCGAAATATGCGTATTTCGCATCCGAAGGCATACCGGAGGTTCAGGATATCAGCATCCTTCCTGATTTTCGCCAGCGTGGATTGGCGAGTACTTTAATCGCACATTGTGAGGATTTGGCACGTAGTAAGGGTTTGAATGCGATGGGGATAGGCGTTGGCCTGCATACGCGCTTTGGTCCCGCGCAGCGCTTATATGCAAAACTGGGTTATGTGCCCGATGGGTTTGGCGTGACTTACGATCGGCAGGGCGTGACGGCAGGCGAGTTTAAACCGGTCGATGATCAGCTTTGTATTATGATGACAAAAAAGCTGTAAAAGCTCAGGAAAAAGGCGCGCAAAACCTTTGACTCCTGCGGGGAATGTGCTACACCGCATTATACGGATATATTCGCATTAACGGAGAGTTTTTTGATGACGAAATGGGTTTACGGATTTGGTGGTGCCAAGACCGATGGTGACGCGAGCTTACGCAATCTTTTGGGCGGCAAAGGCGCGAATTTGGCAGAGATGGCCTCGCTGGGTTTGCCGGTGCCTCCGGGTTTTACGATTACGACAGAAGTTTGCACGGCCTATTACGATAATGAGAAGAGCTATCCCGATGATCTGAAGGTGCAGGTTGAAGCGGCGCTCGGCGATGTTGAAGGTGCGATGGGTGCGAAGTTCGGGGATGCGGATAATCCCTTGCTCGTATCTGTGCGCTCCGGCGCGCGTGTATCCATGCCCGGTATGATGGATACGGTTCTTAACCTTGGTTTGAATGATATAACGGTTGAAGGGCTGGCCAAGCGTTCGGGTGATGAGCGTTTTGCATGGGACTCATATCGTCGCTTTATCCAGATGTATGGCGATGTGGTTTTGGGTGTGGATCATCATGAGTTTGAAGATGTGATTGATACTTACAAGCGTGATGAGCGCCTGAAGCAAGATACGGATATCACAGCCGAGGGCTGGAAAGAGATTGTCGGCGAGTATAAGCAGATCGTTGAAGAAGCGATTGGTCGCCCGTTCCCCTCTGACCCGCATGAGCAGCTCTGGGGTGCGATTTCAGCCGTATTTGATAGCTGGATGATCCCGCGCGCGGTGACGTATCGCCGCATTCACGAGATTTCCGATCAATGGGGAACAGCGGTGAATGTGCAATCCATGGTCTTCGGGAATATGGGTGATGATTGTGCGACAGGCGTGGCCTTTACACGCGATCCCTCCACAGGCGAGAATTATTTCTATGGTGAGTATCTCATTAATGCGCAGGGCGAGGATGTGGTTGCCGGTATCCGTACGCCACAATCTTTGACCATCAAGGGACGCGAGAAAGAGGGCAGCACAATGCCTTCGATGGAAGAAACAATGCCGGAGGTCTTTGCGCAGCTTTGTGCTTTGCGTGAGAAGCTGGAAGGGCATTTCCGTGATGTTCAGGATCTGGAATTTACCGTCCAAAGTGGCGAACTTTATATGCTGCAAACCCGTAACGGGAAGCGTACAACATCGGCGGCTCTTAAAATTGCCGTTGATATGGTGGAAGAGGGCTTGATCACCAAGGAAGAGGCTTTGCTTCGTGTTGATCCGGCGGGTCTGGATCAGCTTTTGCATCCGACACTTGATCCGAAAGCGGATAAGAATGTTTTGGCGCGTGGTTTGCCGGCTTCCCCGGGTGCGGCGAGTGGTGCTATTTCCTTTACCTCGGAAGATGCCGAGGCACGCAGCAATGCGGGCGAAAAAGTGATCTTGTGTCGTCAGGAAACATCACCTGAAGATATTGCGGGTATGCATGCCTCCCAAGGGATTTTGACCTCTCGTGGCGGGATGACATCGCATGCGGCCGTGGTAGCGCGCGGTATGGGTACAGCTTGTGTGGCAGGCGCGGGCGAGATGCATATTGATGCGTCAGCCAAAACCATTCGTGTGGCGGGTCAAGAGCTGGGCGAGGGGGATGTGATCACGATTGATGGCTCAACCGGCGAAGTGATGCTGGGCGCTGTGCCGACAATCAAGGCCGAGCTATCGGGCGATTTTGCCAAAGTGATGGCTTGGGCGGATGAAGCGCGCCGCATGAAAGTGCGCACGAATGCTGAGACCCCTGCAGATGCAGCCGTGGCAGTCGAGTTTGGTGCAGAGGGTATTGGTTTGTGCCGGACAGAGCATATGTTCTTTGATGCCGAGCGCATCCAAAATGTTCGTGAGATGATTTTTGCTAAAGATGAAGATGAGCGCAAGGTTGCGCTGGATAAGCTCTTGCCGGAGCAGCGCTCAGATTTTGCGCAATTGTTCGAGATTATGAAGGGCTTGCCGATCACAGTGCGTTTGCTTGATCCGCCTTTGCATGAGTTCTTGCCGCACTCCGAAGCGGATATTGCCGGTTTTGCCAAGGCGGCAGGTATTGATGCGGATATTGTGCGCCAGCGCCTCAATGATTTGACAGAGAGCAATCCGATGCTTGGTCACCGTGGCTGTCGCTTGGGGATTACTTATCCCGAGATTTATGCGATGCAAGCGCGCGCCATTTTTGAAGGTGCGTTTGAGGCAGCCGGCAAAACGGGGCAGGCCGTGACACCGGAGATTATGATCCCGCTTGTTGCTACGCAGCAAGAGCTTGCGATGATGCGCGCGGTTGTTGAAACTGAAGCTGAAGCGGTCTTCGCTGAAAAAGGCGAGCGCTTGGAGTATACGGTCGGCACGATGATCGAGCTTCCCCGCGCGGCACTTACTGCCGATGAAATTGCTGAAAAAGCCGATTTCTTTAGCTTTGGTACAAATGATTTGACGCAAACGACCCTCGGGATGAGCCGTGATGACGCTGCGAACTTCTTGCCGGCTTATGTTGGCCACGGCATTTTCGAGCGTGACCCGTTCCAGACATTGGATCAAGGCGGTGTCGGTCAGTTGATCGAGATTGCCAAAACCAAAGGGCGTAGCACGAATGCAGGGCTCAAGCTTGGTATTTGTGGCGAGCATGGCGGTGATCCGGCCTCCGTTGCATTTTGTGAAGCGCAAGGGCTGGATTATGTGTCTTGTTCGCCTTACCGTGTGCCGATCGCGCGTTTGGCTGCTGCACAAGCCAGCATAAAGTCTGCCGAAAAAAAGTCTGAGGCGCAGGCCAAAAAAGCTGCTTAATAAGATTAAACCCGCCGTTGTAGCTCAGGGGTAGAGCAACGCATTCGTAATGCGTGGGTCGGAGGTTCAAATCCTCTCAACGGCACCACAGTCATATTCGTTGTTTTTTAAAATTTCGTTTAAAATCAGGTGGATAGTTGATCTCTGGCGCAAGGCGAGGCACATCAACAACCAAATGCCAGCGCGCTATTAAGGTTGCTCAAGCGTATAGTTTCTCCTATATGCGAATAATTAGCGATCATTAAGCTTCTCTATGTTGATAGAAAGTGCATGGGCACTATTAATTTGTATCGATATGAAAATGGTGGCGTAAAGAATGTTTATTTGTTATACAATTTTTGTATGCCTCTATTGCATATAGCGGCAGATCTATTGATACTAAGGGAATAGTTTATTCAGAAAGGAAATGGCTGTGTCAAAAACAAGCGAACAGTTCAAGGACAAAGCAGAACCTGAAAAAGATACAGAATTAGATCCTGATTCATGGGACTATGCGATAATGAAAATCGAAGAAGGGCTTAGAATAGAGACAGAGGAAGTGAAGAAATTCATAGAAGAAGGCGATAGGCTATTCGGTAAACCGAAGGTTCCTGATGAGCTTAATGACCCGCGCTATTTTGAATTTGAATAATCCCTCAAACCCATTATGTTGATGCGCTACTTCCTACAAATGCCAAAAAGTTTTTGCAGGAGTTAGAGAGTCGCCGACGGACTTTTTGTGTTTAGGCGTGCTTTAGAAAGAGGAAATGGTGAATCAAGAAAGAAAGGAAAGAGAAAATGGGTAAACTTTTGGACTTTTTTAGAAGAAACAAAGAGTTGGATGAAGAAGAGATTGTAAAGAAAATTTACGACGCAACTGAAAAATTCCGCAAAGCGACTGAGAGAATTGAAAAGAATGTGCATTTAGAATTATATGGATATCACAAAAAATCAGGTACAGGCATAAAGCCGCCTGACGAGCCATAGTATCCGCAATCACCATAGTGCCTCCCAAATAATTCCTCCGAAGCCTTCTTGCAAACACCATAATCTTTTACGCATGACAGTGTATGATTTGGTTTTATGCAGCCAGTTGTAGGGTGGGAATAAACCTGTTCAGCTGTTGTTCTTTTGCCTTGGCCTCATCGATATCCATAAATTGAAGAACCAGCACAGCGCGCCTTTGGCCGTCATGTTCTTTTGAGGGGAGGGAGGCACGGTGCCAGCAGTTAGTCATGGCGATCATCTCGCCAGAGGCAGTTTGTCGGTACGGAAAGGGCGGATCATTTTGCGCGCCTTCAAAAAACAGAGTGTCGTTACTGTCTTGTATATCAAAGGCTTCAGAAGCCGGAGCGGTTTGGGCACAGCTTCCGCAGATATTGGAGAGTAAAAACTCATTGGGCATTTTTTCTGTAGAAAGCGATTGAATCATTTTGCGGTAAAGTTCGGGATATTTTTTAGAATTTTCTGCAACTAAGCTCATAAAAGCCTGATCCTCGGCAAGCGGCCTATGAATATGCCAGGATGAGGCTTGTTGCTCTTTTCCTGCGTGTATGGTTTCAATGCGTAGAACAAAGACGCCGACTTTATTTTTGTAGCTCGGGTCGTGCCCGCGTTGAATGCCGGAGGCAAGATTAAAGGCGCGTGCATATTTTTTAAGTTGGTCGGGGATGATAATCCGGGTTTCGCCCGGGTGCTTGAAAGGTGCTGCATTAATATTGGCGCCTGTATAGATGTCAGGAATATCATCGGGCGATATTTCAACAATTCCTGCGGAGAGGAAGCCTTGCCCCTTGTGTTCGTCCCACACAATATTATTTTCAACATCGAAGTTATAATTTTGAGCTTCAGCTGATTTCAGGCGAATGGGAAGAGGGGTCAAGGTCACCCCATTCGTGTAATCAAGATTATCGCAGGTTAAAATTCTTTGTGCGGCAGCCATGATTGTTTTTATCTCGATTGTTTCATTATGTCAATTTTAATTGCTACTATTCTGCTTAGTGTGGTCGTGCATGCGATCGGCTTCAGCTTTGATTTTACTGGTACGGAGGCGTATTCTTGCCGGACAATAAAGGAGGAAGATATGATCACGATTACACATGAAGAAGGTAACCTTATCGAGGTAAAGATTGGGGATACGCTTAAGGCCGAGGATTTCAAGGCGTTTAGTGCCAAAGTCGATGAGATTATCATGGCGCAAGAGACTGTGCGTGTGTTGGTGGACGCTTCGGACTTTAATGGTTGGGAAAATATGGACGCTGCCGAAAAGCATTTCGGGTTTGTCAAAGCGCACCATCAAAAGGTGGAGAAAATTGCACTTGTCGCAGGGCATAGATGGCAACATTGGCTGGCGGCTTTGGTGCGTGTTTTTATTCATCCCACCGTTCAGGTCTTTGATAAAGGGCAGGTGGATAACGCCAGAACATGGTTGCGTAGTGCCTAGGAACCCTAATAATGAAGGAGCGCACTTCCAGATTGCTTGAATTTTTAATTGTAGGCATTGGTATGGGCGTTACAGAGGATTTGCTGGCGGTGTGGTTTGTATCGGGAGAGCCCGTCAGGTTTGGCGATTTATGGATCGTTTTGGTAATAGCACTGCCCTTTGCTTTTCTGAGTGAATGGGTGGTTGATCATCCCGATTTCCCCCAGCATCTTTTTCCGGGTAAAAAGCCTTAGGCATCGCTCTCGTCGCGGATCAGCGCAAGTCCAATCTCTCCGCAATGTGAGCGCAGCTCCGCTTTTTCGGGGAGCGCATCTGTTTTGACTGTGGCTAGATGTTTTTTCCCTAAGCCGCGGTAATGCATTCGCGCGGTGAGCTCTTGCCCGACATAGCATCCTTTATTGTAATCAATGGCATTTAGTTGATCCATATGGGCTTCATCCATGGTGGATTGCTCGGGGATCAGATCGCGGCTGCCGTCGGGGATGCATAAAGAGATGCGCTGCGTGTCCCATGTTTCAAAGGGTGCTTCGGGAATATGATCCGGCTTTTCAAAGCTGCGCGTGCCCATATCTGCGTGTCTGGGATCAGGGAGCCCTATGTCCGGTGCGCCGAAGATTGCGTAAACATCATTGTGTTCCTCCACGGATATTTGCACATCGGCGCGCAGGCGATAGATATTAAGGCGTTTGGCGAGATCATGCGCGCGCGCGCCACCCTCACAATCCAGCAGTAAAAAATCTTCACCACCATGGATAAAGAAGTCATGTAAGAACTTCCCTTGCGGCGTGAGCAGGCAGGCATAGAGGATTTTTCCGGCCTCAAGCTTGCCCATATCATTGGTGATCAGCTTTTGCAGGAAATCAATACGATCCTTCCCCTCGATATGCACAAGGCCACGGTTTTTTAGCTTTATGTAGGCGGGCGTTTGGGTCATGATTGTCTTTATGAGTGATGTACAAAAAATACTATTTATTACCTCCAGCCGGATCGGAGATGCGGTGCTCTCCACAGGCTTACTTCATTATATGACAGATAGGTGGCCAAATGCGCAAGTGACGATTGCATGTGGCCCTTTGGCTGTGAGTTTATTTGAGGGCTTTCCGCAGTGTGAGCGTATTATTGCGCTGAAGAAGGAAAAGCGCAACAAGCATTGGATAAAGCTGTGGCGGCAAGTGGTTGGCACGCGTTGGGATGTGGTTGTGGATTTGCGTAACTCGGCGGTGTCACGGTTGTTATGGGCGGGGCAGCGTCATATTTTCGGGCGCCATATTGATAAAGCCTTGCATAAGGTGCAGCAAAATGCGGCTGTGATGGGGCTGGATGCGGCGCAAACAGTGCCGAAATTATGGTTCACGGACGCGCAAATGGATAAAGCACGCAGCCTTATTCCTGCAGGCGCGGGCAAAGTGATCGGCGTGGGGCCAACGGCGAATTGGATCGGTAAGACGTGGCCGGTTGAGCGCTTTATCGGGGTGGTCAATTATTTAACAGGTACCGGTGGTGCTTTTGAGGGCGCGCGTGTGGCTGTATTCGCTGCTCCGGGGGAGGAAGAGGCAGCGCAGACGCTTTTGGCAACGATTCCCGAGGGGCGTGGAATAGATGTGATCGCCAAAACTTCACCGGGGGAGGCCGCCGCAGCGCTCTCTTTATGTGATTTTTATCTGGGTAACGATTCAGGCCTCATGCATTGTGCAGCGGCGGGTGGCGTGCCGACTTTTGGTCTTTTTGGGCCCAGTTACCCGCATATTTATGCACCATGGGGCGATCATTGTGCCTATGTAAGAACGCTCGAGAGCTTTGATGAGCTGATCGCCTATGAAGGCTACACCCCCCAAACCGCACCATGCTTGATGGAAAGCTTGAGTGTGGAAGCGGTTAAAACCGGGCTCGATAAGTTTTTAAAACATGCCTTGGCATGACCGGGTTTTTGCCGACTGTATGCCGTGCTATAAAACAAGCAGCATTTTTATAGCCTACAGGAGGATCATATGTGCAGATATACAAAGACGTTGCTTACAGTTATTGCTTTTGCTGGTGTTTTGCTTACAGGAGTGCATGTAGTAATAGCGCAGAGTAGTGAAGCGCAAGAGCAGCCTTCTCTTTATGATCGGTTGGGTGGTTTGATGCCGTTATCCGTTGTTGTGAATGATTTTATGGACGCGGTGGTGCCGGATGTATTTTTAAATCAAAACCCCGCTATTGCCGAGGCCAGAGTGCGCGTGCCAACGCCATATTTAAAATATCAGGTAACGGCAATGATGTGTGAAGTTACTGGCGGGCCATGTGTCTATAATGGTCGTAATATGAAAGATGCTCACGCACATTTGAACATAACGGAGCCGGAGTGGGATCGTATGGTTACACTTTTCAAAAACACACTCGTAGAGCATGAAGTGCCGGAACAGGAAACTGCAGAGCTTTTATCTATTATCGATTCTACAAAAGTGGATATTGTGGCTTTGAGTGAATAAACAGTGCCGTTGACTTTAGCTATGTTTTAATCATCATCATGACGTTCATAGCGTTGAGGAGGGGTGCGTTTATGTTCCCGTAGGCGCACATGATTTTCAACATAGATATCTTTGGCGTCTTTGTTTACGGTATAGGGGCTGAACTCGATACGCTCCCAGCCTTTGGCGAGCATGCAGCCATAGAAATCCTGATAATTTTTGTGCTCGATAAAGAGATCACGGTCGCGCTCCGGTAGATCCCAATCTTTGAGATCCATATATTCCGGATCGGCAAACCCACCATTTTCATTCATGCGGATGGTATCTTTATACTGGCCGAGGATTTCTAGCTCCTTCATCTCGACCACGCAGTTGGCTATATCACGGTTAAGCATTTGCTGGGCTTTTTTGCCGCGCATATAAGTGCTTTGTGAGGCTGCGCTGCGTTGCCAGTATTGGGCGTCATCGAGATTACGAGACGAGGTTGTGTTGCAAGCATTCAGGGCAACAAGCGTAACGGCGGTAATGGTTAGTGTTTTGATGGGTAGCATGGGAAAGAAATTCCGAATCTGATTACTGATCC
>JBFHFW010000035.1:0-9206 GCA_041583395.1 Alphaproteobacteria bacterium | reverse complement strand
TTCGGCTGTACCGGGGATAATAATGCCGCCTGCTGTTTTTGTTTCAGCTTCCGCGCGACGGACAAGGACGCGATCATGTAAAGGACGAAATTTCATTTCGACTTTCCTTTCTTTGTTTATGGTTTCAATAAGCGAGCTTTTCACCACTCCGAAGAGCTGGCTCAAAGCCCCTCCCACGCTCACTTTTTAGAGTGAGTTGAGTATTTATAGGACTCCTGTTTTTTAAATGCAAGAGATTCTTGAGTGTATGCTTAAAATGCCCTTATCGACAATTTTTGGGGTGCTAAGGGGGTGGCTTCTGTTAGCATAAAGGCGCTTTCCAATTGCGCTCTGAATATTATTTTTTCTTTCTCGATATCAATTATCTCACCGGATAAAAATTGTTTTTCAATTGTATTGATTGCTTCGTTATAGATGCGCCAGCAATCTGCCGCTGCATCCAGATAAGCGTTGCGATAGTCATGCAGCGGAGGAGGTTCTGGAACAGATATATCAAGATATTGCCATGCCAAATTGGCATTATACAGGCGTATTATCTTTAAAGGCAGTTCTTTGTTTTGCTGCACATCTTTTGTATGAAATCTAAAGGTTTTATGTGGAGAAGATTGAGCGTTTGCAAGCTGATTAAAGTCGTCGCGGTACTTCTGGGCACTCCACCAGTTTTCCTGTAAAGCGCCGTTGAGCGTTCGGTAATATGCCATGTACCGGTCATATGTGGGCACATTGACCTGTTTGTGATGGAGCAGTTCTATTTGTGTCCAAAGTCTAGACAGGTGGGTATTGTAGAATTCTCTTTGATCTTTGAGCGTTTCATTAACGTCATGCTTATTGATTAGCTCTTTCTCTGGTTCTGATTCTTGTATTTCCCGGATAAACCCTAAATATGTTTCAAAAACTGTTCGCCAGTTTTTGAAGAGGATAGGGTAATGTTCCGGCTTTATTGTATCTCTTTGAGAGCTACTGCTTGTTAAGTGTTGACTATGATCTTCGTTCACAATGGTGCCTTGCATTTATTTGGGTGATGTTAGAGATTATGCAGATTTTTTCCTTATGTCAACTTTTTAGGTCTTCATATTTCTTTGACAAGGGGTAGGAGGCGCGTTAGTTTGCGCGTATGAGTAATATGAAGATTTATACAAAAGAAGAAGTGGCGGCATTGTATGCGCGGCCTTTGTTGGATTTGGTGCATGAGGCGGCGACAGTTCATCGTGCGAATCATGATGCGAATGAAATGCAGATGTGTACGCTGCTTTCGATTAAGACAGGTGGCTGTGCCGAGGATTGCGGTTATTGTTCGCAATCGATCCATAACGAGGCCGAGCTGGAAAAAGAAATTCTTTGGAAAACCGAGAATGTTTTAGAAGAAGCGCGCAAGGCAAAAGAGGCGGGCTCTACCCGTTTTTGTATGGGCGCGGCATGGCCGAAGGTGCTCAATGGCCGTGCGTTTGATCGTGTGTGTGATATGGTCAAAGGGGTCTCCGATATGGGGATGGAGGCGTGTGTGACGCTCGGTATGCTGACAGAAGAGCAAGCTGTGCGTCTTAAGGAAGCTGGCTTGACGGCTTATAACCACAATTTGGACACGTCCGAGGAATTTTACGACAAGGTTGTGACGACTCGTAATTATCAAGATCGCCTTGATACGCTTGCAAATGTGGCTAAGGCCGGAATTGCGGCATGTTGTGGCGGAATTTTGGGGCTGGGTGAGAGTGAAGAAGACCGTATTTCCTTGCTACATACGTTGCATGCGCTAGATCCGCAGCCCGAATCTGTGCCGATTAATATGTTGGTACCGGTTGAGGGCACGCCGATGGCGAAGAATGAGCGCCTCGATATTTTTGAGTGGATTAGATGCATTGCTGTTGCGCGTATTTTGATGCCCAAGGCGATGGTGCGTTTGTCGGCGGGGCGTTTGACGATTTCCAAAGAGGCGCAAGCGATGGCCTTTATGGCCGGAGCCAACGCGATTTTCACGGGTGAAAAACTTTTGACAACGGCCAACCCCGAAAAAGATGCGGATATGTCTTTGCTGGAAGAGCTGGGGATCAAACCCCGTGCGCCTTATAAAGATGGTCCTGTGACGCAACAAGGTGGCGGATGCGGCAAGCCGGGTGGCTGTGGTTGCGTTGGTGAGCAGGCAGCTTAAAGTTCCGGCTCTGCAGGTTTTGGATGCGGTGTGTCATAGCGCCTTGCAAAAGATGCTTTGGCCAGATCGAGGGTGCGGAATATGCCGAATTCCGTATGGATAAATCCTTCGACTTCCTCAAGTTGATTGATATCTGTAATCCCTGTGTCTGTAAGATCCAGCCATTTTCCTACTCTTTTCAGTTGTCCGAGGTTTTTTTGAGCAGAGTTTCTGAGATCGCATGATCCGTTGATTGTTTCGGGGAGATTCGAATGTTTAGTAACACCAAACATACTTAATCCAGTTTTAAGATTAAAGCCTTCCGGTAGATTGAGAAGGTCGTAATATTCTCCGCCTTGGTAGATAAGGCCGATTTCTCTGGGTTCTTGTTCGGGTCTGAGTTTGTGAGCCCTGATAAAGGCATGAATATACGGCCAGTATTTGGTAACGGGCGGTTTATTTTGTTTGCCTTCACATTGTTCAAGGGTTTTTTGGGCGGTTTTAATCTCGAAAGAGACATGTGGCTTTTTGTTGGAATCGCGCAATGAGTAATATGACCATTCAGGATCTGTGATTTGTTTTTGATAGTCGCTTTTGCGTGTGCAATGTTGCATGAAGGCAGCTTCATATTGTAATCCGCGTGGTGTAAGGATTTGGACAATGCTGAAACCATGATCCAGTTGCATGATGGTTTGAATATCGCCTTCAGCTATTTCATCGCGTTTGGCGTGTTCTTTTTGATCACGTTTAAAGGCTTGGTCGGCTAGTCTTTTGGCGTCTTCGATTGTTGTAAAAGGGGCAAGTTTATAGGGGCTATTGTCTTCGTTGTTTTCAATATCGATAATTGCATTGGCCATCCAGTCGCAGATACGGCGGATTTTACTATCAAGTTTTTTATCAGGGATGAACTCAAACCATGGTTCGGCGGCACGGGCAAATTTGGTTTTTAGCTCTGCATCCCAGTGGCTTTTTTCTTTTTCTATTTCATGCAGGTTTGGCATGTAGTGCATGAGGGGATCTGCCAGAGTATCCAGCATCATTTTTTCAAGTTTTTTATCTGTCCCCGCCATGTGGCGTAGATAGAGTGTAATATCGTAATTATTTTCGATTTGCATAATTTTTTTTATTGATTTTTGGGGTATTGCGCAAGAGAAAATGATGCTTTAGGGAGTATTATTGTTATTTTAGAACTCTGAGGGAGCTTATGGATTTACAGCAAAAAGAATTGGATAAAAGCTGGCAGGAAGCTTTGGAGCCAGTGCTAGCGGGTTCTAAAATGCGTTCTCTCAATGAGTTTTTATCTGCCGAGAAATCAGCAGAGCAGATCATTTTTCCGGATGAGCAGCTATATTTTCATGCGCTGGATTTAACGCCTCTCCACCGTGTACGTGTCGTGATTTTGGGGCAAGATCCTTATCACGGGGACGGGCAGGCGCATGGGCTGTCTTTCAGTGTGCCGAAGGGAACGGATATTCCGCCTTCGCTGCGCAACATTTATAAGGAGCTGGAAAGTGATTTAGGGATCAAGCCGCCGCGTCATGGGCATCTGGAATATTGGGCGCGGCAGGGTGTTTTGCTGCTCAATAGCGTTTTGAGCGTCCGGCGATCCCAAGCCGCTTCACATCAGGGGCGCGGATGGGAAGAGTTTACCGATGCAGTTATCCATGCGGTTGATGCGCTCGATCATCCGGTTGTTTTTATGTTGTGGGGTGCTCATGCGCAAAAGAAGGCCGCTTTTGTTGACCGGAACAAGCATTTGGTGCTGAGCGCGCCGCATCCTTCACCGCTTTCGGCACATCGCGGGTTTTTAGGATGTAAGCATTTCTCGCAGGCCAATGATTTTTTGTGCGCTCATGGTATGGCGCCGATTGATTGGAAACTTCCAGACTAGTCTCTGAGTTTTAAATGGAGATAGCCAGAAACACCCAGCCCCATAATGGCGAGCAGGGCGAAGAGGTCTATCACAGCCCATCCCATACCCAAAAGCACCATGGCAAGCACGGCAGAGGTTAGAATTGCCGTGGCGTCAATCAAGCTGGCGGCGGCAAGGACGCGGGCGCGTGTTTGGATGGCTGTATGTGCCTGTACGTATGCTTTAAGCGGTACGATATAAAGCCCGCCCGCAATGGCGAGCGCACAGATATCAAAGGCGAGATGTAATCCTGTGGGTGTTACAAAGAAGCTCCGGAAATTTTGCAGTACATCGTGATTGGCCTCATAATTGTGCGCCGTCCAGAATAAATCACCTGTGAAAATAGCTATGCCAAGCGCAGCAAAAGGAACGTAACGGATGCTGACTTTTGAATTTAAAATCCGGTTATTGAGAAGCCCGCCGAGGCTTACCCCGACTGAAAAGAGCAGCATAAAAAAGGCGAGTACGACTTGATCGGCGCTGAGTGCTTGTTTGGTGAAATTTGGAAATTGCGCGAGCATCATAGCGCCCAAAAAGTAAAACCATGCGCTGCCTAAGATGGCGATGAAGACAGCTTTGCCTTGGTGCGTTGCGTACGAAAGGATTTTCCAGCCCTCATGCAATATGTTGAGGCGTATGGGGATCTCTGGTGCGGCGCCTTGGGCTGCAGTGATCAAGCGGGATGCGCCATAGCCGATCAGGGACAGGATAAGCAGGACGGCAAGGCCGCTTGTAACGCCTGTTGTATTGAGTGCCAATAAGCTGCCTAAAATAGTGCCGGTGAGGATGGCTATATATGTGCCGGTATTAAGAAGCGCATTGCCGCTGATGAGTTCTTCGGCGGATAAATGCTGCGGCAGGATTGCGAATTTGCTGGGCGCGAAGAAGGCGGATTGCGCGCCGAGTGCAAAGAGAACCAGCAGCATGAGAGGAATATTGCCTAGATAAAATCCGGTGCACGCCAACAATGCGATTATGATTTCGGCTAGTTTAATATGGCGGATAATATGGGCTTTATCGTATTTGTCGGCCAGAGCGCCGGCCAACGGGGCGAAGATCACAAAAGGCAGGATAAAGAGTGCCGCGGCCAGTGAGACAGCGACCGGTGCGCTGATATCATCAACCACCCATAGCCCGTACGCGATACGTACAGAGAGCATGGATTTGAATAAATTGTCATTAAACGCACCTAAGAATTGCACGATAAAAAGCGGCAAAAAGCGGCGTGTTTTTAAAAGGGAGAATTGTTTGATCATTCTCCCTTTTTACTGCTTAGCTTTACAGAAGGCAATACAAAGCCGAAGCTTCGGGGTTAGGCCGCATTGTTCTGGTTGTCCTGAATATCACGCAAGAAGCGATGAATGTAATCACTGAGTTTTGTTGATTCTGTTGCCAGTGTTTCCGTACTGTTTTCAACGCTTTTGGCGCTTTCGCCGCTTTCTTTGGCCAGCATACTGACATCGGAGATATTGCGCGAGACATCCTGCGATCCTTGAGAAGCCTGATCAACATTGCTGGCGATTTCCTTGGTCGAGGCCAGTTGCTCCTCAACAGCGGCAGAAATGATTGTCGAAATTTCGCTGACATTGCCGATGGTTTTTGTGATGCCTGCAATGTCATCAACAGCCTTTTTCGTGATGTTTTGAATGGCGCTGATTTGTTCGCTGATTTGCTCGGTGGCTTGTGTGGTTTGGTTAGCCAGTGCTTTGACCTCGGAGGCAACAACAGCAAAACCTTTTCCAGCCTCACCGGCGCGCGCGGATTCGATCGTTGCATTCAGTGCCAACAAGTTGGTTTGTTCTGCGATATCGCTGATGATGGCAACAACTTCACCGATGCGTTGTGAGGCGCTGGTGAGTTGGTTCATGGTTGCGGAGGTCGTGTTGGCCTGTTCGACCGCTTTGCCGGAGACGGATTGTGCCTGATTGACCTGCTGTGCAATTTCGCTGATGGATTGGGCCAGTTCATCGGCGGCGGTGGCAATGGATTGCGCGTTAGCCGATGTTTCTTCGGACGCGGCGGCAACGCTTGCCGTGCGTTCATCCATGCTATGCACGGAGTTTGTCATTGTATTGGCAGCTCCTTTCATTTGCTCGACCGAGGCAGAAAAACTGCCGAGTGTTTGTTCGACGTGTTCTTGGAATGTTTGTGCCATGTCGGCGAGGTTTTGTGCGCGCTGAATTTGTGCTGTTTGGGCTTTTTCACGTTCGGCAGCCATACGTTCATTTTCAATCATACCGTCTTTGAAGACCAAAACGGCGCGTGACATTGATCCAAGTTCGTTTTTCATTTCTGTTCCCGGGATATCCAGTTCGCGGTCACCTGCGGCCAATGCGCTCATAATATCGGTCAGTTTTTGGATTGGAACAGAGATTTTTTGCCCGACCAGATAGCCAATGGTTATGAGCAAAATGGAAGCTATAACGATTGAGAGAAGTAATGTTGTTTGTGTGTGTGCAGCAATATCGCTGGATTTGGTTAGGCTTTCTGCAAAGTCTTGTGCCACGATACCTGATATTTCTTCGATCACAGGATCGAAATCGGCAAAAATAGCACTGAGTTTTGCAATTTCATCATCCAGCAAAAGGCGGGATTTCGCATAGGCGTGGAAGTCTTTTTGATAGGCTGTGATTAGCTTTTTAATTTCTTGTTGTGCCTGCGGTTCAATTTCGGATTGCGCCAGAAGAACGTTAAATTCCTTTACACGGTCATCAAGGCTTTTGATGTATTTTGGATCAACACGCATGATGAAATCCTTTTCATGGCGGCGCATCATCAGCATTTTAACGGTTAGGGCATCCTGATTAAATTGTGCAAGGTAAGATTCTGCTGTTTTAACAGAGTTGCGCAGCGCTCCTTGCAGCCCTTCTTTCTCATCAAGACCAAGTTTGATCCATTCATCGGCAACATTGGCAAATTGTTGTTCATATAGTTTTGTACCGTTTTCAATTGTACCGATCTTTGCGGTGACGGCCTCATTTCCTGCATAGGAATTTTTTAAATCATTGAGGTTGCTATAGGCAGTTTCCATGCTTTTTGCGTGTTTATCGATATATTTTGTATCTAGGCGGATCAGGAAATCTTTTTCATTCCGGCGGGCGTTGAGAAACATATAGCGTAAGGCTTGTGTGGTTTCGGAGGCCTGCGTTGTTTTTTCTTGATAGTGTCTTGCCGTATTCAGGTTCGAGAGGCTCATGAAAGCGACACCACTGACAATAAGGAGAAAAGCAAGTGCCAGAGCGCTGATCGAAGCAATTTGTGTGCGAATTTTTAGAGTATTAAAAGAAACCATGTGAATCCTTCTCCGGTATGTTTTTTGTCTAAAATTTAATATCGGGAAACGCAGTGATCATGATGGCGGGTATGCTGCCGCACCTCAAATTGGGCGTTTAGTATACATTAGAATATTCGAAAATTGTTAAAATTTTATGAGAGTTTTTCAAGCCATTGTTTGATGGTATTGGTGCACCACTCTGGATGGGTTTGTGGCAGCGCATGACCGCCGTTTTTGCAGGTTTTGATGGTGTCCCATTGTTCCTGTAGTGCTTTGCTTGGCGCGATAGGGTCTTGCGCGCCAAGCAGTGCCAGATGCGGCATTGTGAGCGCATGGTGCATATCTTTATGGATGAGCCAATTCAGCCCTTCTTGTAGGCGCACGGTGTCGAGATTATCGGTGGAGGCCTTTAGGTCGGCGGCTTTAAAGAATTGCTGCATTTGTGCTTCGGGGTTGCGGGCTAGTCCCTTTTGCATGGCTTGTAAAATGCGCGGATCAGTGAAATCCGAAAAGCAGGTAAAGCCATTGATGGCGACAAGGGCACTCATTTTATCTGCGCAATGCTCTAACGCCCATAATGTGCCGAGGGAATGGGCAATATAGAGCGCTTTGTCGTCGGGCGTGTTGAGGTCTGGCGTGCCGTGAAAGCCTAAATCAACATAGGTGATATCTGCATCAGGGAAATGCGCGACTAATGGTTCCCAAAAATCGGGCGCCAGCCCCCAGCCATGAACAAAGACAATTCTCATAGAAGAATTGATAACATGGGTGAAAAGGTTTAAAAACCCCTCATGACACGATATGACCGCCAGATACGATTGCCCGAGATTGGGCAGGCCGGGCAAGCCAAACTTGCCGGGGCTTCCGTGCTGTGCGTGGGTGTGGGTGGTCTGGGCTGTCCTGCTTTGCTGTATTTGGCTGCCGCTGGTGTCGGGCGTATTGGTGTGATGGATTTTGATCAGGTCGATGAGAGCAATCTGCAGCGGCAAGTTCTTTATAGCACGGCGCAGATCGGCGAAAATAAGGCCGAAGCCGCCAAGACACGCCTGGAGGCACTTAATCCTACGATTGAAATCACTGCCATTCCTGAAAAGCTGAACGGACAAAATGCCGAAAGTCTTTTTACTGATTACGATGTGATTATTGATGGTACTGACAATTTTACGACCAAATTTTTGATTAATGATGCGGCAGTGAAGGTCGGTAAGCCCTTTATTTATGGCTCGATCTTGGGGTTCGAGGGGCAGGTGTCAGTATTTAATGTGGGGGGCAGCGCGTGTTACCGTTGCCTTTTTCCCGAGGCTCCGATAACGCCCGTGATGAATTGTGCCGAGGCCGGTGTAATCGGTGCGGTCGCCGGTATGGTGGGCACCGTGCAGGCGATGGAAGTCGTCAAATTGATTGTCAGCCATGAAAGCTTTAAGCCGTTGGTGAATAAGCTTTGGTTGATTGATGCGCGCTCAATGAGTAGCAAAATTATAGATTTACCAAAAGATACCGACTGTCCGGTTTGCTCAGAAAGGAAAGAGGAAATTATTATGCCTGATCATATTGAAGAAGTTACTGTTGAAGAGGCTAGACAAAGTGATGCCTTGCTTATTGATGTGCGGGAGCAAGACGAGTGGGATGCAGGCCATATTGAGGGCGCTGCATTTTTACCGCTCTCAGCCTTGGCAAATGGCGCGCAGGGATCATGGCCGAAAGATCAGGCGCTTATTATTTATTGTCGGAGTGGTTATCGCTCGATGCAGGCTTGCCATATCTTGCAAGCACAGGGCTATACAAATCTCAGCAATTTGAAAGGTGGGATTTTGGCGTGGGGATAGTCCTTGGCGATATCAAGATTGACGATCCTGTTTTTCTCGCGCCGATGTCGGGGATTACGGACTTGCCGT